>DASPGQ010000812.1 GCA_035620555.1 Vicinamibacteria bacterium | reverse complement strand
TCGGACCAAACACCCAGGGCATCGCCGCGCTCATGATGCTGAACTTGATGGAACGGTTTCCGCTCGGCGAGCTCGGCTTCCACAGCGCGGATGCGCTCCACGTCATGATCGAGGCGAAGAAGCTCGCCTACGCCGACATGCTCCACTACGTCGGGGACCCACGCTTCTCACCCATTCCCGTTCCTCAGATGCTCGACAAGGATCACGCCGCCGAGCGTGCGAAACAGATCGATCTCACCCATGCCGCCTGTGCGGTGACGCCCTCCGAGTTCCGGAGCATCACGGATGCCGAGGGCGGTGACACGATCTATCTCACGGTCATCGACAGGGAAGGGAACATCGTTTCGTTGATTCAGAGCAACTATTCGGGCTTCGGGTCGGGACTCGTCCCCAAGGGTACCGGGTTCATGCTCCACAATCGGGGGGCGCTGTTTACACTCGAGCCGGACCACCCGAACACCCTCGAGCCCAGAAAGAGGCCGCTTCACACCATCATTCCCGCCTTCATGAAGAAGGGCGACGTGCGGATCGGGTTCGGCATCATGGGCGGGTGGAACCAGGCGCAGGCACACGCCCAGTTCGTGGCGGACATCGTCGATTTCGGCCTGAACATCCAGGAAGCTCTCGAGGCGGGCCGGTTCACCAAGGGGAGCTTCGACGGCTGTGACGTCAGAATGGAACCGCTCGTCCCCGAGGCGGTTCGGACCGAGCTATCGAAACGCGGCCACGAGATCGAGGTGGCCGAGCCGAGGAGCGGCGGATTCGGTTTCGGCCAGGCGGTGATGTCCAACGGCCAGGGGGTGCATTTCGGGGCCTCCGAGCCGCGACACGACGGCGTCGCCATCCCCGAAGCCCCGCCGGTGTTCTCGAAGAAGGACTAGCTCACTCGTTCATCTGCTCGGCGAGGTAACGTTCTCTTCCGACTTCGTTAACGAGATGGAGTTGCGCCTCGAGCCAGTCGATACCTTCTTCCTCGTCTTCGAGGATCCGCTCGAGAAGCTCTCGCGAGCCGTTGTCGGCTTTGTCCCTGCAGAGAGCGATGCCGTCGTTGAGCCTCTTTTGGGCCTCCAGCTCGAGATCGAGGTCCAACTTGTGCTGCTCGACCGGCTCCTCGCCGACGCGGACCGGGTTCAACCGTTGCATGTTGGGTATCCCGTCGAGGAAGAGGATTCTCTCGATCAGCTCGTCGGCGTGCTTCATTTCCTCGATCGATTCCTCGCGCTTCTTCTTCGCGAGCTTTCGATAGCCCCAGTTCTCGCACATCTTTGCATGCACGAAGTACTGATTGATGGCCGTGAGCTCGGAGGTCAGGACCGCGTTGAGGGTTTCGATAATCTCGGAGTCGCCTTTCATGCGACCCAGCATACCACTTGGGGGAGTGCCTCAGCAGCTAGCCGCAGGCCTCAGGCGTCGACGAGCTCGGGAGTCGTGCGGTAGTGGTGCTCCTGCCGACCCTCGCTTTTGGCAAGGAGGGCCTCGACCAGGGGCCGGCACGTCCCGCAGTCGTTGCCCGCGGGAATCACCGCGGCCGCATCGCCCGAGCAGCGGGCGCGCTCATCCGCCAAACGGCAGATGTCCCGATCGGTGATTCCCCAGCAGTGGCAAACGATCACGGCAAACTCATTGTAACGCTTCTGAAAGTGAAATCCAATATCAAAAAACAGTCGACCCTCGAATCGGAGGGCTTCCGCGATATGCTGTCAAGATTGTGAACCGACGGGAGTTTCTCGCGAGCACGGTGGGGGTAGGGCTCCTCGGTGTTGGTCAGGATCGAAAGCTCGATCTGGTGTTGCGCGGAGGTCTCGTCGTCGACGGCACCGGTGCCCCCGGCCGAATGGCCGATATCGGGGTCCGGTGCGAGCGCATCGTTTCGATCGGTGACCTTTCGCGGTCGGCCGCTCATCGTACGATCGATGTCTCCGGTCTCGTCGTGAGCCCGGGTTTCATCGATGTGCACACGCACAGCGAGGACGAGCTTCTGACGAACCCAAAGGCGGAGAGCAAGGTCCGACAAGGCGTCACGACCGAGATTCTCGGCATGGATGGAGGCTCGTACGAGCCTGCCCAGTTCGCCGAAAAGCTTCGCGAGCTCCAGGCCGTGGGCGCTGCAGTGAACGTCGCTTCGTTCGTCGGACAGGGCACCATCCGAGGGGTGGTTCTCTCCACGACCGACCGCGCGGCGAACGAAAGTGAGCTCACGTCGATGCGCCGCCTCGCCGCCGTGGCGCTCGAGAACGGTGCGCTCGGGATATCGAGCGGCCTGGAGTACACGCCCGGCGGCTTCGCCTCGGCCGACGAGATCGCGGATCTGTGCGCCGTCATGCGCGGGACCGGCGGTCTCTACGCGACTCACTTGCGCAACGAGGACGATCGGGTCGTCGAGTCCGTCGAGGAGGCCGTCTCGATTGCCGAGAGAGCGGGCGTGGGACTTCACATCTCGCATTTGAAATGCCAGGGAAGACGCAACTGGGACAAGGTCGATCGCGTGTTCGCGGTGCTGGATGCCGCCGAGGCGCGGGGTGTTTCGGTGACTCTGGATCGCTATCCCTATATCGCCTACAGCACGAGCCTCGCGAACCTCATGCCACTCTGGAGCCGGGAAGGCGGAACGCCGAAGTTCATCGAGAGGCTCGAAGACGCGTCGATTTGGCCGCGGATCCGCGAGGAGGTGGCCGACAAAGTGGCACTGCTCGGTTCGTGGGATGCCGTCATGGTCTCCTCGGTTCCGTCGGCAAAGAACAAGCCGTTCGAGGGCAAGACGATTACCCAGATCGTCCAAGACACCGGCGAGGATCCGTTCGTCGCGACGCGCCGTCTCATCGTGGAGGAAGACAACCGGGTGGGGATGGTGGGTTTTGGCATGAGCGAGAAGAACACCGAGCGCATCCTCGGGCATCCGAAGTGCATGCCGGCGTCGGACGGCTCCGCTCTCGCCGACTACGGCCCCCTGGCGGAAGGCAATCCTCACCCGCGCTCGTACGGAACGTTCGCCAGGGTCTTGGGAATGTACGTGCGAGAGAAGCGGACCCTGACGCTGGAGGAGGCCGTGAGGAAAATGACGAGCTTGCCCGCTACTCGGTTCTCGCTCGGAAAGCGCGGACGCCTGTCCGAGGGTTTCTATGCGGACGTCGTCGTCTTCGACTCGAACACCGTCGCCGACCGGGCGACGTTCGCCGAGCCGCATCAATACGCGCAGGGATTCGAGATCGTAGTCGCGAACGGTCGCATCGTGCTCGAGAAGGGGACGCGTACGGATGAGCTTCCCGGCAAGGTCTTGCTCGGAGAGCATGGAGCTCGAGCGTGAGCGTCATCGTCCTGATGCTCGCCGTTCAGCCGCAGTTTCCCACGACGGGAGACGGCCTCTACCGCGTGGCCTGCGCGAGCTGCCACGGTGAGGACGGAAAGGGAGTCGATCCCTCGCAGGTAGGCTTCGACATCCCCCTGCCCGATTTCACCGATTGCAGCTTCGCCACCCGCGAGCCAGATGTCGACTGGATGGCCGTGACCCATGACGGGGGTCCCGCGAGAGGGTTCAGCTCCGTAATGCCCGCCTACCAGGAAGCCTTCAACCAGGAGCAGATTCAACTCATTCTCGATCACATGCGCGGGTTCTGCCCCGACGACAGCTGGCCGCGGGGAGAGCTCAACCCGCCGCTCGCGCTCGAGACGGAGAAAGCCTATCTGGAAGACGAAGTGGTGTGGACGACGAGCGTGGAGAGCGAGCTCTTCGTCACCCAGTTTCTCTACGAGCGTCGCTTCGGGGCACGCAACCAGTGGGAGGGGGGCCTGACGTTCGACTCCGACGGCCTCAGCGTTGTCTCGTTCGGGGTCAAGCGGGCTCTCTATCACAGTCTGGAACGGGGCTCGATCGTGAGCGTTCTTGGTGAGGTCGTCTTTCCCGCGAGGGAAGATCGCATTCACGACGTCGTCTTCGAGCCTTCGATTCTTCTCGCACAGCTCCTGCCGTCCGACTCCTTCGTCCAATTCCAGGGAGGCGTCGAGGTTCCGGAAGACGCGGTATTCTGGCGGGCCGCCTTTGGCAAGACCTTCGTCTCCGGTGAGTTTGGACGCACTTTCACTCCGATGATCGAGGTCGTGGGAACCTATGAAGAGGAACGCACGGAGTGGACGCTTTTGCCTCAAATGCAGGTCTCGCTGAACACCCGGCAGCATATCCTCGCAAACGTCGGCTATCGGGTGGCGGTGAACGACCGAGAGCTGCGGACCGATGCCGTCGTGTTTTACGTCCTCTGGGAGTGGTTCGACGGGGGGCTTCTCGACGGGTGGTGACGCCGCTCAATCCCTGAGTCGCTCGAGCAGAGCTCGAGCCGCCTGGGCGAACGGGTCGTCCTCGGCAACGTTTTCGAGAAGCTTGCGTGCCTCGTTTTTTCGATCTTGACCGAGGCGGGTCACGGCCATGAAGAAGCGGATCCCGGGTTGTTCCGGATCGAGCGCGTAGCTGTTCTCGAAGACTTCCTCGGCTCGCTCGGGCTCGCCGTTTAGGACGTGGAGCCGGCCGAGGTTCATGAGCTGCGCTGGGTCGTCCGAATGAAACGCGCCGCGGGCGACGTGATCGCGTTTCGCTTCCTCGAAACGTTCTCCCGCCTCGCCATCGAGCTTGGTTATGCCGAGGTTCAGAAGTGAGATCGCGGCATTCATCCGGACGAGGCGTTTTTCGTCCACGATGGCCCGGCTCAGGAGGATGGCCGCCGGCTGCTTGTAAGCTGTGGGGAGCCCTCCCATCTGGAGCGCAGCGATCCCGCGCACGAGAGGGTGCTCGTCCTCGAGCGCTCCCGCGAGGGTTGGAAAGACGCGAGGATCCTGGAGGCGGCCCAGGTGGCCGAGCGCGTTGGCGCGGGGAATGGGGCCTTGGTTTTCGTCTCGAAAGAGTGCGAGCAAACGCTCGGTCGCGCCCGGTTCTCCGGCCCGCGCCGAGGCGAAGGCCAGCGCACGCGCTTCGATCTTGTCTCGTTTCCTGCTCCCCGGATACCACTTCCCGAGTGCCTCGACGGCCCATTCGGGCGTCTGGTCCTCGTGACAGAGATTGCAGGCATTGGGAATCCCGTGGCGAATCGTGTTCTCGGGAGCGGGAATGCTGATGCTGTGATCTCGTATCTTGGCCTTGATGCTCACGACGGAGCGGGGCATGTGGCATTCGACGCAGGAGCTTCCCCTTCTCGACTCATCGTGGAACGTGTGGGCGGAGACGTCGTTGCCAATCTTCTCGTGACAGCGCGTGCAAAGGACGCGCTTGTCGGCTCTTAGCTGGAAGTTGGTCTCGATCTCGGGCTCGTGGGCATCGGCGTGACAGGTCGTACAAGCGACCCCGCCTTCGAGAAAGCACTCGCTCTGCCAGATGCCGAGCGCATTGGTCGAGAAGCGCCGGGTCTTGCCGTCGGGCCACCACGTCGGATCCTTGCTCGGCTCCTGGCTGTACTCGAGGAGCGGCATGAAGTAGTCGTAATAGTCCTCGCCCGGGGTAAAGCCGAACGCGATCACGTCGCGGAACGAGTGGCACTGGGCGCAGACCATCGAGTTGCGATCGTGAGCGAGCCTCGTCGGCACCACGATGTCGCCGCCGGTCGACGGCGTCCCGCCGTTTTCGTAGCGTTCGACGTGTGCCTGCCCGGGACCATGGCACCTCTCGCAGCTGGTCCCGAAATCGAGCCATTCGGTGTCGTAGCGGCGCGCGCCGACGTCGTACTTCTTGATCTCCTCGCTTACATGGCAGCCGAAACAGTTCTTGTTCCAGAGCTGCACGGGAATCTCGCCTTCTTGTTGATCGGGTGCCGCGATGTCGAGGTTGTGGAACCACTCCTTGCGCAGTACGTCCCAGGAGGGCGGGAGCACGATGATGCGCCCGTCTTCGAGCGTCGAAAGGTAATGCTGGATGCGACGATTTCCGAGGGTGAAACGAACCTGGTGCTCGCGCCTTCGGCCGGTAAAGAAGGACTCGGAGATGTAGAACGTTCCGCCTTCGGTCCGCAGCCCGTAGTCCTCTCCCCGGAGCCGTACGGTCTCACGGTCGAAGTCGCCGAGGACGCTCTTTTTCGTTGCCGGCTGGACCATCTTGCTATGGCGCGACCCGTCCCATTTCGCGTGCTCGTCGGCGTGACAGGTTTTGCAGCGAGATTCACCCACGACGCCGTCGGGGTTGTTCTGGGCGGTCGCGACGGGCGCCAACAGCAGCAACGCGGCCAGAGCCCGTGACATGAGCCCACAGTACTCGTGTGCGAAAGGGCCGTCAAACGACCGGGGGGAGGTCGATCGGTAGGACGATCGTGAACACCGTTCCTTCGCCGGGCTCGCTCTCGACCTCGATCTTGCCCCCGTGGAGCTCCACGATGGTTGCGTGGACCGAGGCGAGACCCGTGTGCATCCGAACCCGAGAGCCCTTGTGGCTGAAGCCCACGTCGAAAACCTGGGGAAGGCGCTCGCGAGCTATCCCACGCCCGGTGTCACGGATTACGATGCGAACTTCGTCATCGGACGCTTGGCTCTCGATCGTTACCGTGCCGGTTCCTTCGATGGAATCACCGGCGTTGGCGAGAAGCGTCATGAAGGCCTGATTGAGGTCGTGTGGATGGCCGAGAAGCAGAGGGATCTGCCCGAACCGACGGCGAACCAGGACGCGACCTGCCCATTGCGGCTCGAGCAGGGCGAGAGTGCTGTCGATCCCGTCGTGCAGATCGAACCGCCGGCGGGGCGAGCGGTCGACCTGGGAGAAAGCTTTCAAGCTCGCGATCGTTTGTTCGAGTCTTTCGATCCCCGAGAGTGCCATCCGAGTGCTCGTTTCCAGCACTTCGACCGCAGACGAATCCAGTGTGGGCGCCATCCGGTCGAGCCATCTTCGGACGACGTCGATGCTGCTCGCGGCGACACCCAGGGGAGAGTTCATCTCATGGGCCACCCCCGCGACGAGTCTTCCGAGCGCGGCCATCTTCTCCGATTGAACGAGCTGGGCCTGCGTTTTCTCGAGGTTCGCGAGCGCTCCGGCCAGCTCCACGTTGCGAAGTCTTTGGATCTCCGCCTCTTTCTCCGCGCGTTCGACCTCGTGGCGGATCTGGAGATTCTGGAGCCTCGTCGCTGTCTCGGCGTTGAAGACTTCCTCCTTGGTTTCCTGCGACAGCCGTTGATGTCGCAGGGCCAGCTCGAAATCGGAAGCGCTCTCGTAGGCCCGCGACAGGAGCTCGTGGGCGCGGGTGAGCTTCGGTTTGGCGGCCGCTTCCGATGCGAGACCGACGGCACGTTTCAGATGGCGCACAGCCTCGTCGATATCCCCCTGATCGAGGAAGAGCTCACCGAGGTGGATGACCGTGGTGATGACCGCCGGTTTGTTGCCGAAGCGCTCACGTATGTGCAGCGCATCGTTCAAACACTCCAGGGCCTTCGCGAAATCGCCGCGCTTCGTGTGAATCACCCCCAGGTCGTTGAGAGCACGCGCCTCACTCAGCTCGCTCGGCACTTCGCGAAAGAGCCGCAAGCTTTCGAGGTGTTGCTCGAGGGCCGCGCCGAGGCGACCCTGGCGGTAGTACACGGCCCCCAGGCCGCTCAAGGCGCGGGCGCGACCGACTTTGTATCCGACCTCGGTGAAGGTCGCGTAGGCGCGGGCGTGGAGCGCGATCGCCTTCGTGAGATCGGAGAGGGCTTCGAAGACTCCGCCGAGCGAGGTGAACACCCAGCCGGTCAGCTCTTTTTCCGATGCGGCGTCCGCCCGCTCGAGCGAGGCGAAGAGGGCTTCGAGCGCCGAATCATAGTCCCCCAGGCTCCAGTTCACGAGCCCCTTCATGAGAAGCATCCTTCCCTGCGCCACGACATCGTCGGTGAGCTCCAGCAGGCGCAGCCCCTCATGAACCTTGGAGAGTGCGGCGTCGTACTCGGCCATGAAGAAATCCTTGCTGGCCAGCGCAACGAGAGCGCGGCCCGCACCCCGGTCGTAGCCGAGCGCCTGGGCGAGGGCGAGAGACTCCTCTCCCAGGCGGCTCGCCCGGGCGATATCCACCGGCACGAGCTTCCAAGCGAGCTCGGTCAGCTCGTCGACCCGAGCGGTCTTATAGAGTTCCAGGGCGGCCATCATCTGATCTACGCGAAACGACCGCAACCTCCGCCATTCGGGTAGACTTGCCGTCCGAATGGGGACTTCCATCCGGTTGAGCTCCGCCCTGTTCCTGTCGGGCGCGGCCGCGCTGGTCTATCAACTCGTCTGGATCCGGCACCTCTCGCTCGTCCTGGGTAATACCTTCGAGGCCGTCGCAACGGTACTCGCGATCTTCATGGCCGGGCTCGGTGCGGGGAGCGCCCTCGCCGCCCGCCGAGCCGATGCTCAGAGCGGCGAGAGGCTTCCGAGGCTGTTTGCACTCCTCGAGGTAGGAACCGCGGCGGTCGCTTTGGCGTTTCCGCCGTTGCTCGCCGGACTGACGCCTGCCTTTCGACTCATCGCGGAAACGACGCCTTTATTGGGTCTGGCCCGGGTTCTCCTGGCGGTAGTTCTGCTCCTGATCCCCACCACCCTCATGGGAGCGACACTTCCCATTCTCGTTGCGCATCGAGAGCGCTCGATCGGAAGCGGAGTCGGGCGCTCGTCGGGCATTCTCTATGCGGCCAACACCTCCGGTGCCGTGCTCGGGAGTCTTGCCGCGGGGATCTTCTTGATCGAGGCTCTCGGCCTGCGGGCCACGACGTTTCTAGCGGTTGGGTTCAACTTCGGGGCGGCGGGATTGGCACTGTCCGTTCGCGGGCTGGTGGAGCCGGGCGAGATTCGTTCCGGGCCGCGCCTCTCGGCGGGCTCGCGTGTCGCACTCATCGTCGCGTTCCTCTCGGGACTCGGAGCACTGATGAGTGAGGTCGCCTGGACCCGAAGCCTCGTTCTCGTGATGGGGCCGACGAGTTACGGGTTCTCGTTCATCGTCGCATCGGTGATCGCGGGAATCGCGCTCGGGAGCGCCATAGGCGCTCGGTTGAACAAAGGTCTCTTTGCGGTTCAATCGCTGGCGGCACTGGCCTCCGTGGGCATCATCGCCCTCCTGCCGCGCCTCGTGATTCCCCTGGGAGAGCTCGTTCGCACCTATGCGGACGCGATGCCCACCCTCCTCACGGTCGAGTTTCTGCACATATTGGGCCTGCTCCTGATCCCGAGCCTCTGCTTCGGCGCGACGTTTCCGCTCGCCGTCACGATGGTCGGGGGCGCTCCGGCCCGCGCGAGCGGGCTCACCCTCGCGGGGAACACGGCCGGCGCCGTGGTGGGCTCGCTCCTCGCGGGTTTCGTCGCCCTTCCACTTCTTTCGGCCGAAGCGACGCTCTATCTGGCCGCGTTCGCCCATGCCGTGGCGGCAGCCATCGTCTTTTCTCCGCGGCGCACCCTCCTCGTAGCGGCACCAGCGATCATCGTGGCGGCGTTCGCGGTGATCCCGCGGTGGGACCCGGAGATCATGGCGGGCGGCCTCTACAAATATGCGTCTTACCTGGAGCCGGGCGAGTTTCTGGACTTCCTCCGAAGGGGCGAGCTCCTGTTTCACGAGGAAGACCGCGCGACCACCGTCTCGGTGAAGCGTATCGGAACGAGGATCTCGCTCGCGGTCGACGGCAAGGTGGACGCGACCAACCGCGAGGATCTCCTTACGCAGAGGATGCTGGCCCATCTGCCGCTTCTGCTCCACCCAGAGCCGGGGAACGTGCTCGTCATCGGACTCGGAAGCGGCGTCACCGCTGGCTCGGCGCTGACCCATCCGATCGACCAGCTCGAAGTCGTCGAGATCTCGACCGGTGTCGTCGAGGCGCAACGTTTCTTCTCCGACGTCAATCACCAGCCGACCGAGGACCGGCGCTTTCGCCTGATCGTGGGCGATGGTCGGAACCATCTGCTGCTGACCGATCGGCGGTACGACGTCGTGATCTCCGAGCCTTCGAACCCGTGGATGGCCGGTGTCTCCGGACTCTTCACCCGCGAGTGGTTCGCCCTTGCCAAGAGACGGCTGTCTCCGTCGGGCCTGTTCTGCCAGTGGGCGCACCTCTACAACTTCCCCGAGGACGATTTGAGAACGCTGGTTGGAACCTTCACCGACGTCTTCGAGTCATCGGCGCTCTTTGTGCTCAGCGAAAGCGACGTGTTGCTCCTCGGGGCGAATGGCGGGTTCGGCGTTCCTTCGGGCGACGTCATCGAGTCACGCATCGAGCGTCGAGCGGTTGCGGACGATCTCGCCGAAGTGGGCATCCTTGGCCCGGGCGGGCTCGGCTTGCTGTACACCATGTCGACTCCGGTGCTCTCCGAGTGGGCGCAAGGGGTCGTGCGGCACACCGACGACCGACCGGTCCTGGAGTTTCGCGCTCCGAGAGCGATGTACGCCGATACGAGTCGATCGAATCGGGATCGTCTGAAAGCGCTGGCCGCCGAGGAACGGGCTGGGCCCTTCGAAGCGCTACGCCTTCCGCCATCGGCGCGCGAGCTTCGAGCTCGAGGACGGGGCCTCTTCGATGCCGAGAGCTACGACTGGGCTTTCGAGACCTATTCACTCTCGCTGGAGCTCGATCCACGATCGCTGGAAGCCCAAAAGGGTCTCGTTCGGTCCGCCGTTGCCTCGGCACGCCCCGAGGAAGCAGCGGAGCGTCTTCAGTTCCTGTCGACGGGAGCCGCTCCCGTCGAGGCGCGCATCGCGATGGCGGGACTCCATCGGGAGTACGGCCGCCTCGATGATGCGATGAACAGCCTCGCCCAGGCCCTTCGCATCCAGTCGGAGAACCGCGAGGCCCTGGTGCTGGCCGCGGACATCGCCGGTGAGCGCGGCGAGCTCCCGGCGATGGCGAACCTTGCGCGCATGGTCCTGCTCAAATCCCCGCTCGATGCCGAGGCCGCCGCCCTTCTGGCGGAGACGAGTCTTCGGCGAGGGGACTACGCGCTGGCCGCCGAGCAGTCGGGGGCCATCGTTTCGCAACGTCCCGATGCGGCGCGCGCACAGAAAGTGCTCGCGATCGCGAGCGCTGAGCTCGACGAGACCGCGGCGGCGCGGAAAGCCTTCGACGCCCTCGTGGCGCTCGAGCCCGAGGTCTTCGTGCACTTCAACAATTACGGCCGCTTCGAGCTCCGCTCCGGCGACGCCGAGAAGGCGGCCGAGCTCTACGAGCGAGCGGTGGATCTCAACCCGCGAAACCGAGACGGTTACCAAGGACTCGAGGAAGCGGCGTCACGAACCGGCGACGACGAGCGTCTCGAGCGCGCCCGGTCCATGCTGTCCTTTCTCGAGAGTCGATCCGCGCCTTAAGGTAGTATCGAGCAGAAGCTCGACGGCATGGCAGACGCTCAAAAAGCCCTCGTGGCGGTGGCTCTGGCAGTAGCCACGGTTGTCGTCTACGTTCCCGTCTTCGAGAACGAGCTCGTCGATTACGACGACGACTATTACATCTCCGACAATCCCAACCTCAGGCTGGGGCTGAGCCCCGAAGGCCTGGCCTGGGCGCTAACGACCTCCCACGGCGCCAATTGGCATCCGCTCACCTGGCTTTCGCTGATGCTCGATTTCGAGCTCTTTGGGATCTCTCCGCAATGGTTTCACGGCGTGAACGTCGCGCTCCATACGGCGAGCGTCGTCTTGCTTTTTTACGTCTTCACGCGAACGACCGGGTCGTTGTGGCCGAGCGCTTTCGTCGCCGCGGTATTCGGTCTGCATCCCCTTCATGTGGAGTCGGTGGCCTGGGCCTCGGAAAGAAAAGATGTCCTGAGCGGCCTGTTCTGGATGCTCACTCTCTTTGCTTACCGCCGGTACGCCGAAGGGCCGGGGGCGAAGAGGATGTCGCTCGTTGCCCTCTTTCTGGCACTCGGCCTCATGTCCAAGCCGATGCTGGTCACCCTTCCGTTCGTGCTCCTGCTCCTGGATCTCTGGCCTCTCGGTCGGCTCACGAAAGCGTCATGGCCCGGGCTCCTTCTGGAGAAAGTCCCTCTCATTGCTCTCGTCTCCGTCTCGAGCGTCATCACGTTCCTGGTCCAGCGCTCGGCGGGCGCGGTCCAGTCGTTTCAAACGGTTTCTTTCTCGGCGAGACTCTCGAATGCGCTCGTCACCTACGTCGCCTACATCGGAAAGGCCTTCTGGCCGCGGCACCTTTCCCCCTACTACCCGCATCCCGGTGACACCCTCGAATGGTGGAAGGTGGCGGCGTCCGTCGCGGTGCTCGCCGGAGCGAGTCTCGCTGCGATCGTTCTGGCGCGACGAATCCCTCGACTGGTCTTCTTGCCCGTCGGCTGGCTGTGGTACGTGGGAACTCTCGTGCCCGTCATCGGCCTCGTCCAGGTCGGGCAGCAAGCCATGGCCGACCGCTACACGTACATCCCCTTCGTTGGGCTCAGCATCGTCATCGCGTTCGGTGTTGCCGAGCTGGTGAAGCTCCGAGAGCTCCCTCGTTTGGTTCCGATCGCCGTGGGCGGGACCAGTGTCCTGGCGATGTCGGTTGCCGCATCGGCGCAGGTACGCGTGTGGCGAGACAGCGTCACGCTGTTCGAGCATGCGCTCGCCATCGAGGGCGACAACGCGCTCGCCCACATCAATCTCGGGGTCGCGTACCTGAATCGCGGAAACCTCGAGAAGGCCTCAACCGAGCTTCAGGAGGCGATTCGCCTCCATCCGGGCGCCGCCGAGGCGTACGCGGCTCTGGCGGCCGTTCGGTCGCGACAGGGAGCGAAGCAAGAGGCACTCGGGCTGTACCGCACGGCACTTCGTCTCGATCCCAGCTCGAGCGGGACCCACTCCGAGCTCGGGCGGCTTCTTCTCGAGCTCGGAGACGCGAGTCAGGCGCTCGTTCATTTTCGCGAAGCCGCCGCTTTGTCGCCCGCAGACGGCGACGCGCTCGTCGATCTCGGAGTGGCGATGAGCCATCAAGGGAGATTCGACGAGGCGATGGCCCAGTTCCGCGAAGCGGCGAGAAGGCCCACCGATCCGGTCCGCCTGCACACCCACTGGGGTGTGGCGTTGATGAGCGCGGGACAGCTCGCTGAAGCGATCCGCCATTTCGAGATGGCGCTGGCAAGCCGCCCGGACTACGCGCCGGCCCACTTCTCCTGGGGGCAAGCGGCGCTCAGGGAGGGAAACGTCGCGGATGCCATTTCCCATCTGAAGCAGGCGGTTCGTCTCGAGCCGGGGGACGAAGAGGCTCACTATCATCTCGGTCTCGCACTCGCGAACGCCAACGAGCTCGAGGAAGCATACGCTCATTTCGAGAGAGCGCTCACCCTGAACCCCGATCGCGCCGCGACGTACTACAGCCTCGGGCTCCTGTTCGCGGGCCGGGGTGATCTCGATCGAGCGGCCGACTCGTTCCGAGAATCTCTGAGCCTGGATTCGAACAATCCAGAGGCCCACTACAGCCTCGGGCTCACCTACGCGGGCCGGGGCCGTCTCGACGAAGCGATATCCTGCTACCGGAGCGCGGTCGAGCTCGCTCCCGACTACGTCGCCGCGCACAACGGCTGGGGCGTTGCCCTCGCCAGCTTGGGGCGCCTCGATGAGGCGGTCGCCCGCTTCGAAGCTGCCCTGGCCATTGCGCCTGGACTCGCCGAGACCCACAACAATTTAGGAATGGCCTTGTCGCAAAGGGGTGCCGTCGTCGAAGCGACGGAACATTTCCACCGGGCGGTGTCGCTCGAGCCGAGGAACGCCGACGCCTACACCAACCTCGGCGTCTCGCTCGTCCGCCAGGGCAGGATGGACGAGGCTCTGAAAAGCTTCGAGAAGGCCGTCGAGCTCGCGCCCGATGACGCGAGAGCCCGGAGCAACCTGGAAGGGGCAAGACAGGCACTGCGAGAGGGAAAGCGCATACGAGGCCAGTGAGCCCGAGAAGCGTTCGCGACGTGCTGTTCGTCGTCGCCGTCGTGTGTGTCGGCTTCCTCGGTTGTCGCAGCCGGATCGAGCGCCCCAACGTATTGGTCGTGACACTCGATACCACGCGCAAAGACCACCTCGGATTCTACGGGTACGGGAGGGCAACGAGCCCCAATCTCGACACCCTGGCGGAAAGCTCCGTCGTGTTCACTCGGGCCGTGGCGGCGTCGAGCTGGACCCTTCCCTCGCACGCATCGATCTTCACCGGAAAGTTCCCCACGAGCCACGGCGCCCGATACGATCCCGAAGGACCGCTGAGGCTCTCACAGGCCATCGCGGGGCCGGAGGAATGGGACGGCTACCGTGCTTCGCCGCTCTCGCCCGCGGAGACGACGCTCGCCGCGATCCTTCGTGAAGCCGGCTACCGGACCGGCGCCGTCGTCGGTGGTCCGTGGATGAAGCGGGTGTTCGGACTGAGCCAGGGGTTCGAGCGTTATGACGACGACGGGATCGTGGACGTGAACGGCAAGCTGGCGAGCGAGGTGACGAGCTCGGCGCTGAGCTTTCTCGAAGAGTGCGACGGCAAGCCCTTCTTCCTGTTTCTCAACTACTTCGACCCCCATGGACCCTACGATGCCCCGGCTCCCTTCCGGGGAACCTTCGGCAACGAGCCGAGCGATCGCTATGACGAAGAGATCCTCTACATGGATCATCACCTCGGCCGTCTTCTGGCCGGGATGAAGACCCTCGGCGTCTTCGAAAAGACTCTCATCGTCGTGACCGCCGACCACGGGGAGCTCCTCGGTGAGCACGGGAAAATGGGCCACGGGGCCACTCTCTTCGAGGAGGAGATTCGCGTACCTTTCCTCGTCAAATACCCTGGGTCGGAACGACCGCCGGCCCGGACCGACGACGGAGTTCACCACGTTGACGTCCTGCCCATGGTCCTCGATCGGCTGGGCCTGCCGGTTCCTCGGGGGATCCAAGGAGGAGTTCCGCCGACGAGAGACCGCCCTCTCATCGCCGAAGTCGACCCGCTTCCGTTCATGAGCGCCGAGGGGAGCTTTCGAGCGCTCTACCTTGGGCGTTACAAGCTCCTCTGGAACGGTCTCGGGGAGAGCGCCCTCTATGACATCGAGGCCGACGGCAACGAGCACAAAGACCTCTCGGCGAGCGAGCCGGGGCGAACGAGCAACGCCGTGGCTCTGCTCGAAAAGTACCTCGCCTCGCTTCCTCCGCCGGGCGATACCGCTCAACCGACGACGCTCGACGAGGCGACCCTGGAGGCGCTTCGGAAGCTCGGCTATGTTCCGTAGCCTGACGGCAGGTGTCGCGGCGCTGTCTCTCGCTTGCGCCGGCACAACCGAGAGACCGAAACGGGTGGTGCTGATCTCCATCGACACCCTTCGCGCCGATCATCTGGGCTTTTACGGCTACGAGAGGCCAACCTCTCCAATCCTCGACGCCCTCGCCCTCGAGTCGACGGTGCTCGACGACGTGACGTCCGCCTCGCCCTGGACCCTTCCCTCTCACGCTAGCCTTCTTACCGGGCTCTATCCTCGCCGGCATGGGCTGACCTCGCACGAACGCTACCTCGCCTCGGATCGACAGACGCTGGCGCAGTGGTTCTCTCACGCCGGCTACACCACGGCGGCGGTCGTGAGCTCGCACAACCTGAGCCCGGCTTTCGGCCTCGACCGGGGCTTTCAGAGGTTCCGTTACGTCGAGGAAAACGTCGAGCAGCGTGAGCCCTCGACGGCAATCACCGACCAGGCGATCAGCTGGCTCGACGCGGCCGGGGACGATCCGCTCTTCCTGTTCGTACATTATTACGACGTCCACAGCGACTACGTCTCGCTCCCCCGGTACGAGGACCTATTCCTCCGCCCCTACGAGGGGAACGCCGACGGATCGACCGCTCAGCTCATCGCGCACCGTGAGGGGAAACTGGATCTCGGCGCCGGCGATGCTCCGAACCTGATCGATCGCTACGACGCCGGGATTCGGCAAATGGACGATGAGCTGGGCCGGCTCCTCGCCTTCCTCCGTGAGCGAGGAATGCTCGATGACACGTTTCTGGTCGTGACGTCCGACCACGGTGAGGAGTTTTTCGAGCATGGGGGGGTCCTCCACGGAAAGACCCAGTTCCAAGAAGTCCTGCGGGTGCCTCTCCTCCTGCGCGGTCCCGGCGTTCCCCCCGGCCGCCGCATCCGAACGCCCGTGTCTCTCGTGGACGTGGCGCCCACACTTCTCGATTTCGCCGGTATCCCCGTGCCGGAAGGGCTCGATGGCGGGTCCTTGACGGCTCTGTGGTCGGAGAGCGGCGGAGAGCTCGCGGAGCGATACCTCTTCTCCGAAGCCGATCACAACAACCTGGAGCACGACATGATGAGGGCGGTACGCCATCGGGAGATGAAGCTCCACTACAACCGGCTGAGCGGCGAGTACCGGCTCTACGACCTATCGCGAGATCCCGGCGAGCACGATGACCTGGCGGAAAAGAAGCCACCGGCCATGAGCGCACTCGAAGATGAGCTCGATCGCTTCATGGCCAGCGGGACCGCCGAGGCACCCACCCGGGCGCTGTCCGAGGAGGAGATCGATAAGCTTCGCAGTCTGGGTTATGTGAGGTAGGGAAAGGTCCCCGTGAGCTCGCGATGGGCCCTTCCGGATTGCTAGAGCTCCAGCTCCCGTCGGCGCTTTTCGAGCTCACTCAGGATCTCGGGTTCGCCCTTCAGCTCGGCGAGCGGGCCGAGCTCCCGGTCAATGTATGTCCAATCGAGCTTCCCGGTCTGCCGTATGATGATGCCGTCGACATCGATCCAATCGCGAGGGCGGGAAGCGAATGCTTTCAGGATGATGAGGTCCTCGGCGGAGCAGGTTCGCAGCCGCACCGGTCCGGGAAAGGAAAACAAACTGGAGCGAGAGACGACGGACTCCTCGAACGGAAGTGCCCCCAGGGCGATGTCGATACCGACGCCGGTCGGAGCCCGTATCAGCAGAACCCGGTTGGTTCGAGCGAACTCAGCGGGATCATCGACTCTGCCGGCATACTGCTGAAGCAGTTTCTCGATGAATGGCTCCTCGCCGCCGAAACCCGTCAGCAGCGTCATGTCCACGTCGACCGTCTCCCGTGGCTCGCCCCAACGCTGCACCGCCAGACCACCGATGAAGCAGAACCGCCAGCCCTCCGCCTCGCACAACGCTTGGAGGTCGGAAGCCGCGCGAATCAGCTCAATCACGGAGAAGGGCCTTTTGGAACCACCGCTGCTGTTCCACCAGGCCGGATGTCGGTTTCGGGGCCCTCGGCGGAACGGTATAGTCCGCCGGGCCGCAGAGAAGCTCGATAGAGCTTTGCGGATCCAGCCGGCGCAATTCCTCTCGCCGCAATCGTTCGAGCTTCGGGCCGGCTTTTTTCCAGATCTCGACCCACCGCTTCGCGTCCGCGACCTGCTCCGCTGTCCACTCGGTAGTGTTCGATGAAGACCGCATGAGTCAAGATTAGCAGGAAAGGAGCGTCAGCGCGTCGAACAGCGCCTTCAGCACCTCCCATCGAGCACCGCGCGAATCTGAGCATCCTCGGAACGCCGGCCCTTTCCGAAGAGGAGATCGATAACCTCGCAGCCTGGGGTATGTGAGGTAGGTACTCGCGGTCCTCTCGAGATTCACGCGAGCGGGTTGACCCAATCGATCTCGGAGAAACGGGCGAAATCGGTGTCGGTCGAATAGAGCCGAAGGCCGTGCTCGATCGCGAGAGCTGCCAGTTGGGCATCGCTTATCATGTTGGCGCTCAGGTCGTAGCGTTGGATGAGTGAGCCGAGCACATGGGCGTGACGGTCCGTCGGATTGGGGATCCAGGTTAGATCGTGACTCAGCCAATTCGCCACCAGCTCCCACGCGTCGGAAGGAGCGAGGGGCTCCGCGGAGGCGCGGGGGTTTGTCGAGATTCGCAAAAAAGCCGCGAGGCAGAGCCAGGGCAGGGCGACCCGTTTGTCTCCGTTCAACGAAGAGGTGAGCCACTCCAGGCTGGCCTGATGAAAGCGACTGCGCTCGTCCACCGCATAAAGCAGGAGATTCGCATCGACCAGCATCAGCGGGCCGCGGGGCCTTCGAGCAGCTCGAGCGCCTCGGCGACATTGTTCACGTCGATTCGCAGGCCCAGCGAACGAGTTCGCTGCACGAAGGGCTTCCGCTTCTTCTGCGCGTTGAGACCTCGCCGGATCAGCTGATTGACGGCCTCGCTGACTCCCAGATTCGCCTTCTTTCGAAGCTGCTCGATGGCGGCACTCACGTCGTCGTCGAGGTTTATTGTCGTCCGCATGCTCTGATTGTAGCATGGCGATGCAACAAATATAACATCTT
>DASPGQ010000811.1 GCA_035620555.1 Vicinamibacteria bacterium | reverse complement strand
CGAAGTTGGCTCGTTTCCCTGCCCCGCTCTTCCGTGCTCCCGATATTTCGTTCATCTACGTTGAGGCGAGCGATGTGCGCTTCAATCCGGATTCTGCTGTCTCTCGACCGCTTCGATGAGCGAGGTGATCGCCTAGCGCGTCTCATGAGTCGACGGCCGCCTCATGAGTGACGAATCTGCTCGCACGCTGATCGTCGCAAAGCCTGGGGCGACGAGCATCAGAGTCTAGCGTATCCCCAAAGGCAACCGGGCGTCAGCGGACCGGGATTACCCAATCTCTAGTACATGCCGCCCATCCTGCCGCCGGGCATGGCTGAGGACGTCCCGTCTTCCTTCTCCTCGACCACCACGCACTCGGTGGTGAGGAGGAGACTGGCGACCGAGGCGGCGTTCTGCAACGCCGTCCGCGCCACCTTGGCGGGATCGATCACGCCCGCGGCGACCAGATCTTGGTACGTGTCGGTCTGGGCGTTGTAGCCGAACGCCTTCTCCTTCGAGGAGCGCACTTTCTCGACCACGATGGAACCCTCGGCGCCCGCGTTGGCGGCGATGATCCGGATCGGTTCCTCAAGGGCGCGGCGGACGATTCCCACTCCCACCTGCTCGTCGGGATCCTCGAGCTTCACTTTGTTCAATGCCGCCTGGGCCCGGAGCAGCGCGACACCGCCGCCAGGCACGATGCCCTCTTCGACCGCCGCCCGCGTGGCGTGCAATGCGTCCTCGACCCGCGCCTTCTTCTCCTTCATTTCGGTCTCGGTCGCGGCACCCACGTTGATCACGGCCACGCCGCCGGCCAGCTTGGCCATGCGCTCCTGCAGCTTCTCCTTGTCGTAATCGGACGTGCTCTTTTCGATGGCGGCCTTGAGTTCCCGGATCCGGCCCTGAATGTCGGCCCGCTTGCCGGCGCCGTCGACGAGCGTCGTGGTGTCCTTGTCCACCACGATCCGCTTGCAACGGCCGAGATCGCTTAGCTCGGCCTTCTCCAACTTGAAGCCGACCTCTTCGCTGACCACCTTACCGCCGGTCAGCGTCGCGACGTCCTCGAGCATCGCCTTCCGCCGGTCGCCAAAGCCCGGCGCCTTGACCCCGCACACGTTGAGGGTGCCCCGCAGCCTGTTGACCACCAGGGTAGCGAGCGCCTCACCCTCTATGTCTTCAGCGATGAGGAGGAGGGGCTTCCCCGTCTGCGCCACCTTCTCCAAGATCGGCAGGAGGTCCTTCATCACCGAGATCTTCTTGTCGTGAATCAGGACGTACCCGTCTTCCAGCACCGTCTCCATCTTCTCGGGGTCGGTGATGAAGTAGGGGGAAAGGTAGCCGCGGTCGAACTGCATCCCGTCCACCGTTTCCAGCTCGGTCGCCAAGCCTTTGCCCTCCTCGACCGTGATCACCCCGTCCTTGCCCACCTTCTCCATGGCATCGGCGATCAGGTCACCGATCTCCTGGTCGGTATTCGCGGAGATGGCGCCAACCTGCGCAATCTCTTTCTTGCCGACCGTGGGCATCGACAGCTCCTTTAGCTCGGCCACAACCACCTCGACCGCCTTGTCGATGCCGCGCTTGATCGCCATCGGGTTCACGCCAGCGGTCACACTCTTCAGCCCCTCCCGGAAGATCGCCTGCGCGAGAATCGTCGCGGTGGTCGTGCCGTCACCGGCCACATCCGAGGTCTTGGTCGCCACTTCCTTCACCATTTGGGCGCCCATGTTTTCGACGGCGTCCGGGAGTTCGATCTCTTTCGCCACGGTAACGCCATCTTTGGTGATGGTCGGGCTGCCGAATTTCTTGTCAATGACCACGTTTCGGCCCTTGGGGCCGAGGGTCACCTTCACCGCATCAGCCAGCTGGTCCACGCCCCGCTTGAGGCGCGCCCGCGCGTCGATGTCGAAGTGCAGTTCTTTCGCGTTCGCCATGAGTATGCTCCGTTTCCGGTCGCTCAGCCGATCACGGCGAGGACGTCGGATTCCTTGATGATGAGGACTTCCTGTTCGTCGAGCGTCACCTCGGCGCCGCTGTACTTGCCGTACAGAACTTTCTGACCCTGCTTGAGCTCCATCGGCACGCGCGCGCCCCTTTCGAAGCGGCCGGGACCGACGGCGATGATCTCGCCTTGCTGGGGTTTCTCCTTGGCGGTGTCGGGAATGAACAACCCACCGCGCGTCTGCTCCGTCTCCTCGAACGGGCGTACGACCACCCGGTCTGCGAGGGGCTGGATCTCCGACGTCGTCTTGATGGGCGATTTCGTCAAAATGGCCATGATCCTACACCTCAGTTCACGTGAGAGAGAGGTTGGACGGAGGAGGGCGGGCCAGGCTGCCCCCCTCGTCCGAACCCCTAGTTGTGAGCGGCGACCTTGTGGAAGGTGGAGTTGGAAACCTCGAACGTCTGAACCACAGGCGTTCCGTCAATCACTGCCATCAGGCTCTTCAGCACCTGGGGATACGTGTCGCGCGCGTAAGTGTCCGCGCTCTCTTTGCGATCCCACAAGCTGATGGCGACCGCGTTTTTGCCGTTCGGATTGAGGAACGTGAGCTCGTCCGCGAAGCCAGCCTGTTTCCGGAGTCGCGGCAGGACGTCCTTCTCGATCGTCCGGGTGAACTCAGCGCCGGCATTGGCCTTGAGCTGGATGGAAACTTCTCGTGCGTACATGTGCGGTCTCCTCGGTTATCGGTGATTCAGGCTGCTGCGGTTAACAGCTTTTGGTTCACTATGAAAGTAAGATATAATGATGTACTATACTTGTCAAGTACATCTTTGCTCAAGCGATTATCCGTCTCATTACTTAACTCTTAACTGTTAATGCATGGTCTGCTCGAGAAGAGAAATTCGGGAGGAGCGAATCCTTGGTCCGGACGGGTCGGGGAACCGGGTGGCCGCGGTGCGTGGGCGTCCGGCCGAGCCCGAGCTACCTGGGGGAGCCCGAGTCCAACGGGATCATCGGAGTGCTGGATTCGGACGAGAAGGAGGGCGGACCATGCCGC
>DASPGQ010000810.1 GCA_035620555.1 Vicinamibacteria bacterium | reverse complement strand
TCGGCGGCGTTCCGGGCGGGCGCGTTCCTCCTCGAGCAGCCGCTGGAGCTTCCGCGGGCGGGGGTCGCCGGAGCCGATGTCCTCGCGCTCCTCGTGGGGCTCGCGTTGCTGCGGCGGGCGAAGCTTCCGCTCGGGCTCGTGCTCGTCCACGGGTGGAACCCGCTCGTCATCACCGAGCTCGCCGCCGAGGCTCGTCTGGAAGCTCTCGCGCTCCTGGGTCTCGTCTCGGCGTTCGCGCTTCGGCAAAGAGGACAGGAGTGGCTGGCGGCGCTCGTCTACGGAGCCAGTCTCGGGGGACCGCTTCCCGTTCTCGCCACGATTCCACTGATGGGACGAGCGCTCGGCCCGCGGGTCGTCGTTTCTCTCGCCCTGGGCGCCGGGATGTGGTGGCTCAAGGGCTGGCCAACGATCCCGGGCGACTACACCGGGGCGAGCCTCGCTCCGGGCCTCGTCACCGTCTGCCGATTTCTCGTGACCCGCGATCCTTCGTTCGCGCTCGGTGTGGCCCTGGTGGTTTTCTTGATCGTTGCGATCCGAGCGGCGATGGGTCTCGAGGACGACACCTCGAGGCTTCCCGAAAGAGCACTCGTCGCCGTGGGCGCCTTCTTGTTCCTGGCGCCGTTCGTGCTGCCGTGGTGGTTCGTCGCGATCGGGTATCTCGCGGCCTACTCACGGAACCGGGGCTGGCTCGTTTTCACCGCCACCGCTCCCCTCACCTATCTGGCGATGGATGAGGGGAGCTACAGCTTCTGGCTCGGCTTCGCGCAGTATTTCCCCGCCTACGCGAGTCTCACCTACTTGTGGCTCGGGCGGAAGAAGGAGCGCTGATGCCGGATATCAGGCGGCACCCCATTTCACGAAGAAGATGCTCAGCGAGATGACGAAGACGTAGATGACGAGAGACTCGATCAGCACGAGGCCCAGCAAGAGGGCGAAACGAATCTGGGCAGAGGCCCCGGGATTTCTCGCGATGCCGTCACAGGCCGCCGCCACCGCGCGGCTCTGACCGATCGCGCCCATCGCTGCCGCGATCGCGAGAGCGCCGCCGCCCGCGATCATCGCCCACTTGTAGACTTCGGGCGTCCAGACGTCGGAGCCCTGGGCGAACAGCGGAGCCGCCAGGAACAGGAAACCGCTCCACACGAAGGCAGTCGTCAGAACTTTTCTAGTCACCAATTTTCCTCCTAAGGATCAATGCTCCTCCGCGGCGACGGCGCCACCGAGATAGATCATCGTCAACATGACGAACACGAACGCTTGCAACAGGCTCCCGAACACGCCGAAGAGCATCATCGGCACGGGGATCACGAAGGGAATGAGGCTCCCGAGCACCAGCACCACGAGCTCCTCGCCGAAGATGTTCCCGAACAGACGGATGGAGAGCGACAGGATGCGGCTCAAATGGCTGATGATCTCGATGGGAAACATGATGACGGCGAGGGGCAGCACCGGCCCGAGAAAGTGCTTGAAGTAGGCTCCGAATCCGTGCGCGCGAATGCCCTGGTAGTTGTAATAGATGAACGCGACGAGCGCGCAGCCGACGGGCATGTTGAGCGACACGGTGGGCGAAGAGAAGAACGGAACGAGCCCGAGGAGATTGCTAATCAGAATGAACAGGCCGAGCGTTCCCACGAGACCGAGAAACTCCCGGCCCTTGTGGCCGACGTTCTCTTCGAGCATGCCCAGGAGACCGCCGACGGCCGCCTCGAGCAACAACTGGATCCGTCCCGGATTCTCCACGCTGATCCGCCTTCGGAACCAGACGGCGAAGCCGCTCAACAGGAGGGCGACGAAGACCGCCATCACGACGTGGTCGGGAACGTGGATGTGGAAGACGGACTCCAGAATCGTTCCGATGGCCGAATGATGCTCGAACTGCTCCATACTCAGTAGGCGATGGGATGTCTTAGTGGGGATTTCGAAGGCGCGGCGGCGCTAACTCTCCGTGTCTTTTGTGCTATAAAAGCCCCACTCCAGGATTATGGCCGCCACCGGAGCGGAAAGCCCGATGGCGACGGCGATCACGTTGGCATGCCAAACGCTAAATATAACAAACAAGGCGATAGCCAACAAGAGGTAGCGAAAAAGCAACCAGAAGAGAGCGAGCCAGGTGCCCCGGCGGGGCGTCCGCGACGTGAGGGCGCCTACGAGTCGCGCCATCCCCTCGACGTTGAGAGCGGAGAGGACCCCGCCCGCCGCGACCGACGCCGCGATGGATGGTCCGAAGGCGAGGCCGGCGAGGCTCATCACCGCGACGATGGCCCAGGCGTTTCGGAGAAGGCGGCGCTCGGGGGAGAGGGCGCTACTCGTCATCGCCGTCGCCTTCGTCTTCGTCCAGTTTCTCGAACTGCGCGAGCGTCCGGAACAAATTGACGAAGGCGGCCGCGATGCCCATGACGAGGAAGATGGCGGAGAAGATTGGGAGCGTTCCGAACCGCTTGTCGATCACGTAGCCCACCGCTCCCCCGAGGGTGATGGAGACGGGGAACGTGATGCCGAGGCTCGTGAGGAGGGCCCAGCGCGCGCGACGCGAAGGGCCTTTTAGAGGCAATTACGTGCTAGTTGCCCGCGTTCGCGTTCCGCTGCGTCTCGGCTGGCTCGGCGATCTCGCTCTCGATCTCCTCGACTTCGACCGTTCTCGTGGGCTCGATGCGCTCCACGATCTGACGGACGGGAACGCGCAGCGGCTCGAGAAAGGGCTTGGGGTAGACGCCGATCCAGATGCAGAGCGCGACGATGGGCAGAAGCGTCGCCTGCTCGCGCCAGTCCACGTCCTTCAACTTCTCGTTCTCGGGCTTGTCGATCGTGCCGAACATGAGCC
>DASPGQ010000809.1 GCA_035620555.1 Vicinamibacteria bacterium | reverse complement strand
GCCTCTCGAGCTGTTCGCTAAAAGTCGTCACGTCATTGGGCCGCTCCGGCGCCAGGTTCTTTCTCTCGGCAGGATCGTTCCGAAGGTCGTACAACTCCGGTCGTGGTGCCTGGATGAAATGAAAGGCGTCGGTCCGGAGTGACCGGAGCTCGCTCCAACCGTAGTGTCCACGGGGATAGTAGGACTCGCCGTAAGCCACGAGCTCCAACGTGTCGACGTCGCCGTCGACGAGAGGGCGCAAGCTGACTCCCTCGGCGGAGGCCGGAACGGGGATTTCGAGCCAGTCGAGAACCGTTGGCATCAAGTCGATCGACCGGACCTGGGCACTTACGCGCCGGCCGCGGTTTCTGACATTTGGACCGGCGACGATAAAAGGGACTTTCATCGTGGCGTCGTAGATGAAGAAGCCGTGCTCGATCTCTCCGTGATCCTCGAGCGCCTCTCCATGGTCCCCCAGGATGATGAGAATAGTATTTTTTGCCAGCGACTTACGCTCCAACCAGTCGGCAAGACGTCCGATGAGATCATCCACGAAGGCAACCTCTCCGTCGTAGAGCCCCCATGGGTTTCCGGCGTAACGCGCACGATGCGGCTCCGGGGGATTGTAGGGTGTGTGTGGATCGTAGAGATGAATCCAGGTGAAGAACGGCGGTGATTCGACCTGCTCCATGAAGCGGAGGGCCTCGTCGAGCACGACGTTGCCCGGACGCTGGACGGAGCCAAGACTCACGTCTTCGAACTGGGAAAAATCGAAATCGTCGTAATAGCGGTCGAAGCCCTGATCGAGCCCCCAGCGTGAATCGAGCACGAAGGCGCCGACGAAAGCGCCCGTGGCATAGCCCTTTTCGCGAAGCACCTCGGCGAGCGTGACGCTATCAGACGGCAGGTAGTAACCCCCGTTGTCGCGTACGCCGTGCCGCATCGGATACGTGCCGGTCAGAATGGACGCATGTGCGGGCAACGTGAGAGGCGATACCGTGGAGGTGTTCTCGAAGAGGACACCCGCGGAAGCCACACGGTCGATGTGCGGGGTGGCGACGTCACCCCCGTAGGCTCCCAGTTTGTCGGCTCGGAGCGTGTCGACGGTGACGAGAACCACGTTCGATCTACCGTCCGGAACCGACGGATTCGAGTTGCAGCACTGAAAACTCAGACCCGCGGAGAGCAACGTAATGGCCCCACGAGTCTTAGTTCGCTTCATCCGATGGAATCCGGGCCTTTCTACTATTCAATGCCGTGGCGGGACCCGTAATCGATCCGCCACGGCTCGGGATGCTTACGGCGCGGCAACTTTGCGGTGGGCAGCCCTTCGGAGCGGCCCCGCAACATCTCGTTCCTTCGAAGCAGCCCGAATGCGGACGATTGCGCCGGGCTCGCTCCGCTCGCGCAGGCTGGACCGTACTTTTTCATCAGCCTGTTAGTATAGGCCGACGGGCGGAAGTCGGTGAGAGGATCGAGCCAACTCGACTCGATAGCTGACCATCGGCGAGGCAAGAACCGGGCAAATTTCTCTATATCCGGCTTGCTCGCCCCCATCTCGCCGAATCGAATCGCGACGAGGCTCTTGCTCGCGCGGCGTACGAGTCGAAGCTCTAAGAGCTCGTTGCCAGCTTGGCCCCGATACCCGATGTCCTGTCGCCGATTCGGAAGCTGCCCCGGACTGGAAGCGCGATGGCTCCGGCTACCAGCTCCCGTAGGAAAAAAGTTGGCAATTTCAGTACTTTGCCTCGCCAGAAGAAGACACTAAATATAGTTGACTTTAGCAATTAAAAACTAAGACAATGTCAACGACATGGACGATTCCCTCCGGGTGCGGCGGGTCGAGGCCGTTCGGCGCTTCGGCCGTTTCTACACCCGCCGCATCGGTGCGTTGCGGGAGGGACTCCTCGAAAGCCCCTTCTCGCTGACCGAGGCGCGGGTCATTTACGAGCTCGCCCACAAAGAGACGGCGACGGCGAGCGAGCTTTCCGAGGAGCTCGGGGTCGACGCCGGCTATCTGAGCCGCATCCTCAGAAGCTTCGGAAAGCGAGGTCTCGTCCAGAGGAAGCCCGATGCCAACGACGGCCGCCAATTCCACTTGTGGCTGTCGGAGCGAGGCCAGGAAGCCTTCGCGCGGCTGAACGCCGCTTCCAGCCGGGAGATCGACGGGATGCTGAGCGAGCTGAGCGAACGCGATCAGGCCCGGCTCGTGGAAGCGATGGGCACCATCGAAACGCTTCTCGGCACGAGCCCACCCCGGCACGCGCCGTACCTACTGAGACCCCACCAGCCGGGAGACATGGGATGGGTGGTGCAGAGGCACGGGACGTTATATGCGCAGGAGTACGGCTGGGACGAGACGTTCGAGGCACTCGTCGCCGGGATCGTGGCGAAGTTCATCGAGAATTTCGACGCGAGGCGGGAACGCTGCTGGATTGCGGAAAAGGACGGGGAGAACGTCGGCTCGGCATTCGTCGTGAAGCACACCAAGACCGTTGCGAAGCTGCGCCTCCTTCTCGTCGAGCCCCGGGCACGGGGTCTGGGGATTGGGCGACGTCTGGTCGACGAATGCGTGCGGTTCGCCCGCGCGCGCGGCTACAAGAAGATGACGCTCTGGACGAACGACGTGCTGCACGCGGCGCGCCACATCTACGAAGCCGTGGGTTTCGAGCTCGTGGGCGAGGAGAAACACGAAAGCTTCGGCCACGACCTCGTCGGCCAGACCTGGGACAAGAAATTATGAGCGATCTGCGGGCCTTCCAGGGGGCTGTGGTCTCGCCCTCTATTCCTCCCGACGAGAGCTTCCGGCCGTTCCTGTTCACCCTCGCGGACGACGAGCTCGGGAGCCTGACGACTTTCTGCCGGGAGCGCGGGCTCCGACTCATCGACCGGATGGAGTGGCAGGATGCCACCGTCGAGCGAGGCGCGAGCTCGGGCAATTGGGTATATCTTCCGTGGGAAAGGAAAGTCGTCCACCTCCTCGGGCCCGACGCGTACTTCGCGACCATCACCGATCGGAACGCCGACAAGATCACCCGAGAAGAGCAGCGTCTCCTGAGGACGAGGCGGGTGGCGGTCATTGGTCTTTCCGTCGGCGCCGAGGCAGCGGCCACCGTGGCGCGAGAGCATCTGTGCGGTGAGATCGTTCTCGGCGATTTCGATCGGCTCGAGCTATCGAACTTGAACCGGATCGAGGCCGGCTTCGACGAGCTCGGCGAAAGCAAGTGCCGGATCGCGGCGCGCCGAATCGCCAAAGTGAACCCCTACCTGAGCGTGACAGTGTTCGAGGAGGGCGTCACCGAGGAGAACCTCGGGGCGTTCCTGGACGGCGTCGATCTCGTGATCGAGGAGTGTGACCGGCTCTCCATCAAGCTTCTGGTGCGGAGGTTCTGCCGGGACCGCCACATCAATCTAGTTTTCGCCGCCGACGAGCGTGGTTTCCTGAGTGTGGAGCCTTACGGTTTCTTTCCCGATCTCCTCCCATTCCATGGACGGATCCGCGAGCCTCAGCCGCCTCGTGAAACCTTCGATAAGTCCCTCGCCTTCATGAAGGAGCTCACCCGGTGGATGGGGGGATGGGAAGCTATCTCGGAGCGCTCGCGGACGTCCCTCGAACAGCTCGGCACGACGTTATCGGGCTACCCCCAGCTCGCGAGTGAAGCTCGATTC
>DASPGQ010000808.1 GCA_035620555.1 Vicinamibacteria bacterium | reverse complement strand
GGCAGCGACGCCATATGGTCCACGCGTCTGATGCGGGCGCGGCCATCCTCGATCGGCTGCCGGAGCGAATCGAGGGCGTTGCGCGAGAATTCGGGGAGCTCGTCGAGGAAGAGGACTCCGCGGTGGGCGAGGCTCACCTCTCCCGGCATCGGTCCGCTTCCCCCGCCGACCATGGCCGCCATCGAAATCGTGTGATGGGGCGCTCGGAAGGGAGGCCGGGAGACGAGAACGCCGTCATCGAGCAGCCCGGCGACGGAATAGATTTTGGTGACCTCGATGGCATCCTCGAAGGAGAGCGGTGGAACCAGCGAAGGAAGCCGCATCGCGAGAAGGCTCTTCCCCGCCCCGGGCGGACCCACGAACAGCGCGTTGTGTCCCCCCGCCGCGGCGATCGCAAGCGCGCGCTTCGCCTGGCGCTGGCCTTTCACGTCGCTCAGGTCGGGAAGGACGCTTTGTCGGTGCCCGTTCGATTCCGTCGGAACGAGCGGCTCGCCCCCGCCGAGCCGAACCAGGTCGAGGGCTTCACCCAGCGAGCCCACGGCGAAAACCGCGGCCCGCTTCACGAGTGCGGCTTCCCGACCGTTCTCGTGGGGTACGACCACCCGCGCAATGCGGTTGCGGACCGCCTCGCATACGACGGGAAGCACCCCCCGAACCGAGTGCAGCCTCCCGTCGAGCGCCAGCTCTCCGAGGAACAGCATCTCTTCGAGCGGCTCTTTGGGACAGGCTCCCATCGCGGCGACGATTCCGAGCGCGACGGCCAGGTCGAAGGCCGATCCCTGCTTCTTCACGTCGGCCGGGGCCAGATTGACGGTGACTCTTCCCGACGGAAACTCGAAGCCGCATTGGGCGAGCGCGGAGCGCACCCGCATCTCGGCTTCGCGCACGGCGGTATCGGGGAGACCGACGAGGCGAAATTTGGTGATCCCAGCCGACACGTCGACTTCGACGCGAACGAGCAGGCCGTCGACTCCCCGCGTCGCTCCCGTGAACGTCTTTGCCAGCATCGTTATCTAAGGACGAGATCTAAGTCGACGACCCTCCCTCGGCGCCGTCGCGAAACAAGCGACCGCGAGCGCCCTGTGCTAAGCTCCCCCGCTTCGGGAGGACTCGATTATGAATCGTGGACGGACCGTTCTCGTTTCACCCTTGATTTCGGCTCTCCTCATCCTGCTGGCGGGCTGCGCCCCGCCCGAGGAGGAGCAGCCGCCCGCCGATCTCGTGCTGCGCGGCGGGAAGGTCGTAACCGTCGACGACGCGCGACCCGAAGCCGAAGCCGTCGCGGTGAAGGACGGAAGGGTTCTCGCGGTCGGCAGCAACGACGAGATCGAGGGCCTGATCGGCCCCGGCACCGAAGTCATCGAGCTCGATGGGAACCTGGCGCTTCCGGGTTTCATCGAAGGCCACGGTCATTTCATGAGCCTTGGAAACGCCAAGATGATCCTCGACCTGACCCGGGTCGAGGACTGGAACGAGATCGTCACCATGGTGGGGGATGCCGTGCAGAACGTCGAGCCCGGGGTCTGGATTCAGGGCCGCGGCTGGCACCAGGAGAAATGGAGCTCCGTTCCACCGGGCGCCGTGGACGGGCTTCCCAACCATATGGGCTTGAGCGAGGTGTCCCCCGAGAATCCGGTCATCCTCACTCACGCAAGCGGACATGCCGCCTTCGTGAACCAGAAAGCGATGGAGCTGGCCAGCATCACCGGCGCCACTCCCGATCCGCCGGGTGGAACGATCGTCAAAGACTCGAACGGCCAGCCCACCGGAGCGCTTCGCGAGACCGCACAGAGGCTGGTGCGGGAAGCCCTCGAGGAGTTCCTGGATCAACGATCGCCCGAAGAACGGCGGGCCGACGACGAAAGACGCCTCCAGCTCGCGAGCGAGGAGCTCCTCAGAAAGGGCGTCACCAGCTTTCACGATGCCGGGGCCGACTTCGCCACCATCGACTTCTTCAAGGAAATGGCGCAAGCGGGACGCCTTCCGGTGCGCCTCTACGCCATGGTGCGCCGGGAGTCTAACGAGACGATGGCGGAGCGGCTCGCGGATTACAAGATGACCAATGCTTACGATGG
>DASPGQ010000807.1 GCA_035620555.1 Vicinamibacteria bacterium | reverse complement strand
CGTGCGCCATGCGGGCGCGAGACCGAAGACGACGGCCGTCGCCAGAGAAATGCCGATGACGAAGCTCAGCACCGTCAGGTCGATCTCGTAGGCAAAGGTGAGGGGGATGGGCAACGGCGGCTGCAACGCCGAAAGCAGGCGAGCCGAAGCCCACGCCAGGGCCAGACCGGCGACGGCACCGAGCGCAGCGAGCAGGAGGCTTTCGGTCATTAGCTGCGA
The DNA here is from genome assembly GCA_035620555.1 of Vicinamibacteria bacterium. Classification (NCBI taxonomy): domain Bacteria; kingdom Pseudomonadati; phylum Acidobacteriota; class Vicinamibacteria; species Vicinamibacteria bacterium. The sequence continues at coordinate 2,926 of DASPGQ010000807.1, read as the reverse complement.
GACGAGCTGCGCGCGGCTGGCCCCGACCGACAAGCGGACCGCGATCTCACGGCTTCGCGCCTGGGCCCGCGAGAGGAGCATATTGGCGACGTTGGCACAGGCGATCAGAAGAACGAGTGCGACGGCGACAAGTAGCACCGCGCCGGCCTGTGCGAGCACCGAATCCACCATGGGATGGAACCGGACCGCGCCAGACGGGAGCACCGTGCCTCGAACCTTCTCGTTCGTGTCGGGATACTCCTCGGCGAGACGGGCAAAGACGGTTGCGACCTGGGTTTCAGCGTCCTCGATGCCAAAGCCAGGAGCAAGGCGACCCACCACGAACAGCCATCTCGTTCCGCGCCGGGTCAGTCGGGTCGTTCCCGTAGGCGAGCCGGTATCGAACTGGATCCCGTTGAAACGCAGTTTCTCCACCATGGCCGTGGGCGTCCAGAACTCGGGCTCGAGACCCGGGATCGTTCCCGTGAACTGGCGAGGCGCGACTCCCACGACGGAGTACTCGACGCCGCTGATTCGAATCGTCGATCCGATGACGTCCGGGTCGCCTCCCATTCGGCGCTGCCATAGCCCGTGGCTCAGCACGAGGACGGGATGGGCCCCTTCGGTTGCCTCTTCCTCGGGAAGAAAGTTGCGCCCCAGACTCGGCTGGACGCCCAGCAGATCGAAGTAGTTGGCGGTTACGACCTCTCCCGTCGTGAGCTCGGACCGGCCGTCTCGAGTCAGAATCCCGCGCACGAAGGCATGCCCGGCCAGGCCGGAAAACGCATCCGTCTGCGCGCGCAGGTCGAGCAGGTCGGGATACGAGTTCGTGAGGTAGGGCATTTCGTCGGATGGGCCGGTATAGACCTCGACGAGCCTTTCGGGTTCGCTAATGGGGAGCTTTTTCAGCATGACGGCATTCACGACGGTGAAAATCGTCGTGTTGAGTCCGATGCCGAGCGCGAGCGAAAGGACGGCGACCAGGGTGAAAGCCGGTCGTTTCCAGAGCGCGCGGAACCCAAACTTGACGTTCTGGAGGAGCATAGGAGACCTCTCTTCCCCTACCATACGAGCCCGTCCGCAGGGGGGTTCCCCCAGTTTATGACGAGAGGTCGAACGGCTACCTGGCTGACTTACTCGAGGACGCCGTCGAGGATGTCGAAAATGCGGCCGGTCGTGTCACCGAGCAGGACGACGCTGCCCGAGAGCAGGACGCGCCGGGTGCCTTCGGGGAGCCGCGGAAGCCTCGATTCGAGGTCTCTGGGAAGCGGATGGAGCTTCTTTTCTAGCCCCGGTGGCAAGGTGCCGTTCTTCACGAGGTGTTTTTGAAGACCCGGCGGAAGCTCCTCACGTTTCGCGAGGCCGGGCGGAAGACCCTCGAGGTTCCTCTCGTCCCGAAACCAGTCCTGGATGATCCGGCGTTCGTCGTCCCCGAAGGCGATCTCGACCTCCGCCGCCACCTCGATGGCGGCGCTCTCGGTTTTCTTGTCCTTGTTCTTCTTTTTCTGAGACTGGGCGAATGTGGCCGAGGCGGAGAGGAGAACCGCCAAGGCGCACAAAAGCGATCGCTTCCTCATCGTGAAGCCTCCCTGCGAGATTTGCGGATCTACTTCGATTCTACGACCCGCGAGCGGGAGCGGCAACGGACGACCGGAAGGGCGAAAGCCCGCATAAGAAGAAAGGAGGCCTTCCCCCGTGGGAAAGCCTCCGCAGAAGAGTGTCGAATCTAGAAACTGAACCGGATGCCGACCTGAAGCTTTCTCGGTTCGATGACCTCGGTCGGATCCCCGAAGTTATCCCCGGACGTCTCGTTGACGAAAGTGTAGGCGTCGTCGTTGAAAAGGTTGAACGCATCGACCAGGATGCCGAGCTCTTGGTTGGCGCCGAAGCGGAAGAATTTCTCCACGTGGATGTCGAGCTCGCTCCGCTCCGGCATACGGTAACTACCCCGGGGATCCAACAGGATGTCCACGCGCTGGGGAAGACGGGCTCGCAGGATCCGGTTATAGGTGCGCCCCGACTGGAAGCCGTAGAGAGCGCTCAGCAGAACGTCCGCCCCGGGAATCCGGTAGGACCCCTGGAGCTTGAGAACATTCCGGCGCGAGTTCAAAAGCTCCCCGTCCGCGTTGATGAGATCGTTGGGGTTGGCCCCCCGGAGTGAATCATTGAGGCCCGGAGCGGCCGCGTTGTTGTCGTGCGTCCCCTCGGCCTTCTGGATCGTCCAGGAGCCCAGAAATTGCCAGTTGTTCCGAAAGCGCTTCTGCAATCGGAGCTCGAAGCCGTTGTAGTCCCTGAAGTAGATGTCGTCCCGGTTCGTGAGCACCCGGAACTCTTGACTCGACGGAGTGATCCGCTCGAAGGCCGAAATCGTCTGTCCTGTGCCAGGATCCTCGACCGTCGTCGGCGCGTAGACGGACTGGTCGTCCCGTCCGGCGAACAGGTTCCCATCGCTCTTCCGAATGTACGTCACCCCGACGGAGACATCCGCCGCGATCTCTCTCTCGAAGCCGACGTAGGCCAGGTTCACATACTTGTTATTGATACCGGGGTCGATGCCGATCGTTGCGTTGGGATCGTTGATAGAGACGACGTCCACGTTGGACGCTTCGGTGCCCTCGAAGCACTCGGGGCCCCCTCCCACGTTGGGAAAGCCGGAGACCGGCTGTCCGCACCCGCCTCCGAGGCCGGTATTGAAGACGTAGAACGCCCGGCTGGGAAGACTGGGATCGAAATCGTCGTAAATGTTCCCGTGAAGAGCGTCGTAATAGCGGCCCCACCCGCCCTTGATCACCGTCTTGCCGTCGCCGGTCAGATCGTAGGTGCCGAACAAGCGACCCGTGTAGTCGTTGAAGGTGAAGGCATCCTGACCGGGTGTCGCCCAGTGGGCGGTCGAGCGATCGTAGCGGAACCCGAGATTCAGCGTGAGGCGCTCGGCGATGGTCCAGGA
>DASPGQ010000806.1 GCA_035620555.1 Vicinamibacteria bacterium | reverse complement strand
GGGGCGACGATCAGCTCACGGCGTATCTGGCGATCGATGGCTCTCCCTGAACGCGGGCGAGCTCCTCTCCGAGATATCGGGCGATGCTTCGCATGCCGAGCCGCTCTTTGCCGGCCCGGCGCTCGGCGTCTTCGTTGTAGTTCGTGTTGGTGTTGACGTCGTAGACATAGGAACGTCCCTGCTTGTCTTCGATGAGCTCGACGCCCCCCATGTCGATGCCATTCGCCCCGAGAAAACGGCGCAGCATGGGCAGAAACGGATGGTCGAAATCGTCGAGGATCTCGAAGCGGTGTCGCGGCGCTTGGGAGGCAGGGCAGAGCCTGTCGTCCGAGTCGCATGCGTCGGCGGGGCAGAGCTGAAAGCCGTCCGACGTGTCGACCCGGACCGCGTAGAGAAACTCGCCACCCACGAACTCGCATCGTGTGATGAAGGGCGCCGGCGCTTGCACGTACTGCTGAACGAGCGTGATGCCGTCCGGGGACGGCTCGAACTCGGGGCCTTCGACATAGCTCGCCAGAGCTTCCCTGGTTCGAAACAAGCGCACGCCAAGCCCTTTACCTCCTCGGTTGTGTTTGGTGATGAAGGCGTTGTCAAAGGCGTGCGCGGCTTCCACGACGCCCCGCCGTCCGATGGCGGCAATCGTGCGCGGCGTGGGGATTCCAAACGCCCGCAGGGCGGCAGACTGGGCCGCCTTGCTGAGCTCGAGCTGAAGGGCCCTGCCGGTGTTCGAGACGCGGCGCCCATGACTCTCGAGCCAGGCAAGGACGGCTCCCGCGTACTCCGGAGAGTACCGATGGCCGCGTGTATGTGAGGACGCGCTCATCCGATTGTAGAAGACACCGTCGGGCGGCTCGTGGTCGAGATGGATGCGCCCCTCGATCAAGGACCAGTCCTCGTAAGGCAGACCCAGGTTGTCGAGCTCCTCGAACAAAGGCGCGGTCCATTCGGCGTTCTCGTGGATGACGTGGATACGACTCATGCAGAAATTCCCCTTGGAAACGGCTTGCACATGGGTAACGTTCGATCCTGCTCGGGGAACGTCGCGAGGTGGGCTCTAGGGACGCTCGCGCGTTCCCCAGCGACAACAGCAGCGACCCAGGGAAACGCCAAACGTCATGCCTTTGACTGTAGCTCAGCCGCGGGGCCTGCGCAAGAGATCGATGTCGCGCGACAGCGGTCGACGAAATTGACAGGCTCCCCGAGCTGGGAAGAAGATCGTGCACCATGGCCCTGGCTCCCCTGGTGCTTCTCGCCGCGCTCGCCCAGGAGGGCCACCCGGATATCTACGGAATCGATCTCGTCCCGACGCCAGACCTGAGATACGTCGAGGGTCGGGTGACGCTTCGCCACCCGCCGTCGCCCTTCGGGATTTCCGTCTCGGCGGAAGGGCATCACCGCTACGAGCTCGACGTCCAGCTCTCGTCGCTTCCGGAACCCTCTTCGCTCGGGGATTACACGAGCTACGTGGCGTGGGTGACGACGCCGGTCATGAGCCCCCTGGTCAAGCTGGGAGAGGTGAGAAACGGCGAGAATCCCGCGCTCGGCCCGATCGCGATGAACAAGTTCGTCGTCATCGTCTCCGCGGAAGCGTCCCCGGACGTGACCGCGCGAGAGGGGAGACTCGTCCTGCGCGGCACGTCGCCCAGCTCGCGGATCCAGCAGGACAACCACCTCATGCTTCCCGCAACCTCTTCGCGCGCGGCCCATCATGGCTCGCATTGGCCCCATCCACCGATGCATCCTCTGCTGACGATGATCCCCGGGCTCGAGGCGCTGTCGCCGAACGTCGAGCCGTTTCTACCGCGCGCCGTCCCCGGTGAAACGATCGAGTCCGCGAGCCCACGGGAGATGATCTCGCTCGGGGACGGCGATACCTTCGAGCTCGTGGCGTCGAAAGTGAAACGAACGATTCACGGTCACGACTATGTCATGTACGGTTTCAACGGGCAGTACCCGGGCCCGCTGCTCGAGGTCGAGCAGAACGCGACGATCACCATTTTGTTTCGAAACCGCATCGAGCTTCCCACGAGCGTTCACTGGCACGGCGTACGGCTCGACAACCGCTTCGACGGCGTCCCTGGAGTGACCCAGGACCCCGTGTTGCCGGGGGAGAGCTTCGAATACCGTGTTTTTTTCAAGGACGCAGGCATCTACTGGTACCATCCCCACCATCGCGAGGACATTCAGCAGGATCTCGGCCTCTATGGGAACATGCTCGTCCGGGCACCCGCGCCGGATTTCTTCAACGAGGTCCACCGCGAAGAAGTCCTGATGCTCGACGACCTTCTCGTGACCGGCGACGGCATCTTTCCCTACGGCGAGGGACGGGCGACTCACGCGCTCATGGGGCGCTTCGGAAATCTCATGCTCGTGAACGGAGAGCCATCGTACCGACTCTCGGTGAAAGGCGGGGAGGTCGTGCGGTTCTTCCTCACGAATGTCGCCAACACCCGCACGTTCAACGTTTCGTTCGGCGGCGCCCCGATCAAGATCGTGGGCTCGGACCTGGGAAAGTACGAACGGGAAGTCTTGGCCGACTCCGTGGTCATTGCACCAGCCGAGCGCTACATCGTCGAGGTCCCGTTCGACCGCGCGGGGAGCTTCGAGCTTCGCAACCGGGCGCAGCTCCAGGAGCACGGCTTCGGAAGCTTCGTTTTCGAGGATACGGTCCTCGGCCGCATCGATGTCTCCGAGGAGAGGGTCGGCCGACCGTTGCCCTTCGAAACGCTCCGCACCCACGTGGACGTCGCCCGAGATCTCGAGCCCTTCCGGAGCTCGTTCGATCGCCCCGTGGACCATGAGCTCCTGTTGACGCTGGAGACCCGGGGACTTTCTCCGACCTTCATGCAACGGCTGCGCGCCGACCGCGTGTACTTTCCCCCGGTGGAGTGGAGCGGCACGATGCCGGAGATGAACTTCCCCACGACGAGCGGCGAAGTCTCCTGGATCCTGCGCGAGAGGGCGACGGAACGGGAGAACCTCGGAATCGACTGGCGTTTTCGCGTCGGCGAGGTCGCGAAGCTCCGGCTCGTGAACGACCGGGAAGCGATCCATGCGATGCAGCACCCGCTCCATATCCACGGCCAGAGGTTTCT
>DASPGQ010000805.1 GCA_035620555.1 Vicinamibacteria bacterium | reverse complement strand
CCAACGCAAGGACGAAAATGTCCCGATACAAGTGTTTATCTGGAGCACGCCAAAACACTGCGGCCGGCGGACACGTCGCTTTTGAACGCACTCGGCGATTGCTATGAGAGGACGGCCAACGCCAACAAGGCGCGCGAGATGTTCGAGATGTCTCTCGAGCTGAACCCTCAGCAGGAGGGGGTTCGCGCGCGTCTCGCCGGGCTATCGGGGGCGTAGGGAGGCCCGTCGAGACGTCGCCGCACGAGTCTCATTCTCTCAGAATCCTCCCGAACTGCTGGCCGCCCGATTCCGCGCTCCACCAGAGTCCCGCGTAGCGGTCGCGATAGAAAACGACGCGGGCGGTGAAGGTGCCGACTCCCGGAAGGCCCAAGTCGGTGAGCGTCACGACCGGCGTATCCCCGGCCCACAACACCCGTACCGGGATCGGAAGCGTGACGTCCGTGTCGCCGAACTCGAGACGTGCTCGAAACAGCCAATGGTCACCGGCCAGTTTGTCCACGCTTTCTATCGTGTATCGCTCGACGCGTGGTGGCGTTTGCGCCGAGCCTTCCGTCGTGAACGATCCCTCGAGAACGACACCCGACATCGAACGGGCAAACTCGCCCTCGAGCAGCCTCTGCTCCGCCGTTGCCCCGGCCAATCCGGCGCGGCGATAACCCAGGAAATAGCCCACGATTGCGGAAAGCCCCACAAGGCCGATTAGAAGTGCCGCGCGTTTCACGGCTGATCACCCGTGGATTGGACTACCAGAACCATGCCTTACCTCGCTTCGAACAAGGCGAGACTAGCGCATTTCTCGACGTCCTGCTCATTCTCTAGCGACTCGCCCGCCTCGTCCACGAAGCCGCTTTGTCAGGGGGAATACGATGAGGCAAGATAGGTTGCGTGAAACGTCTGATGAGGATCGGTGACGTGGACGCCCTCTTGTCCATGCCTCTCGCCATCGTGTACAAGCACAGCCCGCTCTGTGGGCTGAGCGAGCGAGCCCGGCATGAGGCGGAGAGGTTCTTGTCGAACCATCCGGGGCAGGAGATCCACGAGGTCGACGTGATCGAGGATCGTCAGGTTTCCGACTACATCGAGACGCGAACAGGGATTCGCCACGAGTCCCCCCAGATAATCGTCCTACGCGACGGCAAGGCCGTTTGGTGTGCCTCTCATTCCCGCGTCACCGCGGAAGCGATTGCATCGAACATCGAATGACGACAATGTTTCTCACGGCAATGGCTCTGGCCGGTCTGCTGGAGGTGGAATCTCTTCTCTCCATTCGACACCCAGGAAGCCCTGCTTGGTCGCCCGACGGGTCGCACGTCGCGTTCGTCTGGGACCGAGCGGGGGTACAGAATCTGTTCGTCGTCGATGCCGTGGGGGGATGGCCCCAGGCGCGAACCGCCTACCGAGACGGCGTCGTCGGGGCACCTTTCTGGAGCGCCGACGGAAGCGTCGTTTATTTCGAACGCGACGGCGAGCTCTACGAAGTTCCTCGAGCCGGGGCGGTCTTGCCGCAGGCCGTATTCGGGACGGAGGCCCGGGAGAGCGATGTGCGTCTTTCACCCGACGGGCGACAGGTCGCGTTCGTTCGGCTCGGGGATGTCTGGATACGGAATCTGGAAAGTGGTCGCGAGAAGCGCCTTACGGTCACGCTGGTCTCGGAGTCGGACCTTCGGTGGTCGCCCGACGGGGCTCGCATTGCCTTCCTCTACACGCGCTCCGCGCCCCGAACGGAAGGCTACGACTACATCGGGCGGAAACTTCTGTTTCAGCGAGTCGAGGGAGATCCGCAGGACGTCGGGGTTGTGTCGATCGAGGGAGGCGGCGTGGTGCCGGTTGGGGCCAGCCCCCAGGTCGAGCATTTTCCGCGGTGGCTCGACGCCCGGCGCTTGACGCTCGAGCGGGTGTCGACCGACCTGCGAGTCCGAGAGATCCTCCTTGCCGATGCGACCACGGGCGAGCTTCGAACGCTTCATCGGGATGAGGACGTGAAGTGGTGGAGTCTGGGTTATCTGGGAGCCGAGCCCAGGCCAGCGCCCGACGGTCGGTTCGTCGCTTTCGTGAGCGATGCCACCGGATGGGATCGACTCTACGTGGTTTCGGCAAACGGTGGCGAAGCGCGCCCACTCACGAGCGATGGCGAGGAGGTGCGCCGGTTTGCCTGGTCTCCCGACGGAAGGTCGATCGCCTTCGATTCCAACGCCGATGCGATGAATCCCGGAAGGCGCCACCTCTTCGTCGTTGATGTAGAGGGGGCCGACGGGCCCCGTCGGTTGACTTCGGGAACGGGCACGAACACTCAGCCGGCGGACGCCTCGGGTTTCGGGCTGGTTAACGAGCTCGGGGGATGGTCGCCCGATGGCTCGAAGCTCTTGTTCCAGCACACCGACTCGCGTCGCCCTGCCGACCTTTTCTGGTTAAAGATCGGCGACGGCGCGCCTCCTCGCGAGCTGACGTACTCCCTTCCGCCAAGCGTCGATCGGAACGAGCTGATCGAGCCCGAGCTCGTGTTCTACGCCGCGCCCGACGGGCGCCAAGTGCCCGCCTATCTCTTCGTGCCGCGCGATCTCGACCGAGAACGGAAGCACCCCGCGATCGTGTGGATTCACGGGGACGGGATTGCGCAGAACTACGAAGGCTGGCATATTCGCCGCGACTACGCCGTTTACTACAGCTTCCATCAGTACCTCGCCCAGCAGGGCTACATCGTTCTCGCCCCCGACTACCGTGGAAGCATCGGGTATGGGAAGGAGTGGCGTCAGCTGCCCTTCCGCGATCTGGGGGGCGGGGACTACGAAGATATCGCTGCCTCGGTCCCCTACCTCGAGAGCCTCCTCTATGTCGACCCCGAGCGCATCGGTGTCTGGGGCCTCAGCTACGGTGGCTTTCTAACACTGAAGGCCCTTACCGAGGACCCTGAGCTCTTCCGTTGCGGTATCGACGTCGCGGGAGTTCACGATTTTCGCTACTGGCACCGCGATCCGGGGGGCCGCTGGATCGTGGGTCGCCTCGGCGACCCCGACGAGAACCCGGAGGCCTACCTCCAGGCGGCGCCCGTCGAACGGGTCGATCGAATCGTTCGGCCCCTTCTTGTCCTCCACGGCACGGCCGATGTCAACGTACCGTTTCTCGAGTCCCTCCACCTGATCGACGAGCTGATGAAGAAAGGAAAGAACGTCGACTTCGTCGCCTACCCGGGCGAGTTTCATTACTTCCACCGCGAGCATGTCTTGCGTGACGCATGGCGCAGGGTCGAGGAGTTCTTCTCGGCCCATCTTCGAGGATGAGCATGGTGGAGCGAAGAGAAGAGTTCCGGGTGCTCGCCGACTACCTTAGCGCGAACGGTCTCAAGCACTCGCGTCAACGCGAGATTGTTCTCGAGCACTTTCTCGAGACCAGCGGGCACATGACGGTCGACGACCTCTATCGCGTCATCCATAGAAAGCACCCGGGTATCGGCCGCACGACGATCTATCGGGCGTTGAAGGTGTTCGTCGATGCCCAGCTGGCAAGCGCGATCGAGCTCAAGGACGGGCTGACGCGTTTCGAGCACAAGTATCGCCACGCCCATCACGACCACATGATCTGCACCGAATGCGGGACGATCCTTGAGTTCTTGAGCCCTGAGATCGAGCGACTTCAGGATGAGATCGCCGAGGCTTATGGGTTCAACATCGAGTCTCACCGGCACCAGATCTTCGGGCTTTGCCAAAAATGTAACCGAAAGGCCAAATCCTCTTCGGCGAGAAAGGCACGGAAGAAGACTCGAGCCGCGGGCTCGAAGGCGTAGCCCCTCGCCCTGCCGCGCGCCCTCGAGGTTCTCCGGGGAATGCCGTCAGGACCCGGGGTCCAGTTGCGCCGCGAGCCCGACGAAGCGCTCGAGATAGGCCTTCAGAAGTCGCGGCGAATCACCTTCGAGCTCGACGAACTCCAGTCCGGCGCCGATAGGGTCCTCGGTCTTGCTGCACCAAATGACTCGAGCGCGAGCGGCGAGCTCGCCCAGTTTCCACGGCAGGATGGCGCTGAGCGATACCTCGGTGCCTACCGGGGGGAGCGAGTCGACGACGACGAAGGCGCCCGAGGCGCTGACGTTCGTGAGGTAACCCTCCTGTTTGGCTCCACCCGAATCGACCACCGCCCTCATCACGAGTGGGGCCAGCCGGGGTACGGATCGCCTGCTCATGGCTTCGAGCTCCGGGTGAAGGGCGCGAGCTCCTGGGTGAGGGGTCCCTGGTCTTCGAGGGAGAACTGCTCACCGATCGAAAGTACCCTCCTTTGCAGAGAGGCGTTTTCCATCGCCATGCCCGCCTGAGCGAGAAACACCTCGAGACCGCTGAGATGCGCCAGGTTCATTCCGGAAATCGGGTTGTCCAGATAGATGATCGCAAGCACCTCGTGGTTCAGCATGAGGGGCAATAGGGCATAGGTCTTGGCCCGCCCCGGTTCGAGCTCGGGAGGGAGCGGTTGAGTGTCGTGCGAGCCCGATAGCGGTCCTCGCGAATAGACGACCTCGGCGAAGGGCTGCACGTCCTGCAGATCGAGAATGAGCTTCTTCGCAGCTTCACAGACCTGTCGGTCGAGCCGTCCCACTTGTACGCCGGCGAGTCCGCGGGCTCGTGATTCCTTTACGAGAAAGAGCAGGACACGTTCCGCATACCGGGAGGCGACACGGAGGATTACGCGAGCGACGACGTTGCCGGGAGCGAGCAGCTGCTTCGCCATCGTCTTCAGAAAGTCGAACATCACGGCATGGTTGAGTCGCGGCATCGAGGACGTCGGCGTCGCTTCGTCGGGGGAGGCGATGAGGGACGTGAGCTCGTCGACGATTGTGGCCGCGAACGAGCGCAGGTCGTTATCGTACTCGTCGGGGTCGAGCTTGGTCAGCGCCGGCTTGTGGGCAATCTTGGCAATCCCGAGCCATTTCGCGCGGGAACGGATCTGGGGAGAGATACTCTCGGCCGTCAGGAGGATCGGTACGTCGGCGTCCATCTCCTTGACGAGCTCCACGATCTCGAAGCCACCTTGGAACGACTCCCCGCCGGAGCTCGGCATCGCGACATCGATGACGAGCGCGAGACGGGATCCCGTGGCCAAGAGGTTACGTACCAATTCGGAAGCTTCCGCCACTCCCGTGGCAATCTCGGCCTTCGAGCCGGCTCCCGATAGGGCCTCCGCCAGGATTCGGGCGACTTGCTCCTCGTCGTCGGCTATGACGACGGTAAGACCGGATTCGGGGAAAGGTGTCGTCGCCGGATCGACGATTGTGGCGTTCGGTTCGCCCGAGCTTTCCAGGAGACTGGCCCCCTCCCGCCGACTCTCATCGAGCGCGCGCGCGAGCTCGAGCATCAGAGCTTGAGACTCGACCCCCTCGGTTAGAAGCAAACTGCCGACGTCGAGACCCTTCCAGCGAACCGACGGGTCGGGCGTCACGCGAAACTCGAATGTCCCCTGGCGAAGGGCCACCAGCTCCTGGAGTGCGACCCGGATCTGGCTGTGGAGGAGCTGGAGGCGAGAGGAATCCTGCGGTTTTTGGAGCAGGGACTCGAACAACGGGTGAGTCGATTCGGAAATGGCGCACTGGATGTGACCTTCGCGGAAGACCACAGCACCGCGACCGACGGGGCCATCGATCTCGAGAGAGCCGGTTCGCTTGGAGAAGGAGACGATCTGGAGGATCTCGAGAACGTTCATATCCTCCAAGCGTCCGCTGAGAGCCATAAGGTCCGTCCGCGTCCCAGATACTCCACGTCCCGTTCAACCGGGAGCTCTCGATTTCAGGCTATGGAAATCATGTTATCTCATGTGAAGCTCTTTTCCCACTCGAGCCAGTCGCCTTACTGTCGCGCCAGTTCGAATCGGGTCGCCTCGCGGCCCGACAGGGCCGCTTTCATGAACGTGGTCCAGATGGGAAGAGCGGCTTCGGCGCCCGACAATCCCAGCGGGGTGTTGTCGTCATAGCCGACCCAGACCACGGCGAGGACGTCGGGTGTGTAGCCAACGAACCAGGCATCTCGCGAGTCGTCGGTCGTTCCGGTCTTGCCGGCAGCCTGGGCGCTGAGACCGCGAGCCCGGACTTCCCGGCCAGTACCCGATTCCAGCACCGTCGTCAACATGTCCGTGACCCTTGACGCGCTTTGGGACGATACGACGCGCCGCGACCGCACGGGGTTCGAGGCCAACTCCCTCCCCGCGTCGTCTTCGATCGTCGTGAAGAAGCGTGGTGCGACCCGTTTGCCACCGTTGGCGAGGACCGCGTAGGCCGTCGCCAGGTCGAGGGGCGTGACCTCGAAGCTTCCGAGCACGAGGGATGGATAGGGCTCGATCCGGCTGGGCATGTCGAACGCTTCCCATAACTTCGTGATGCGCTCGAAACCAACCCGTTCTCCGACTCGCGCCGTCGCAACGTTGAGAGAAAGGGCCAGCGCCTGTCGAAAAGTCACCCGGCCGTGAAATCGCCGGTCGTAGTTTTGAGGCCTCCAGCCCCGGATCGTCGTCGACTCGTCCACAACCACGCTCCACGGCCCCAGCGAGGCGTCGTTCTCGAATGCGGCCAGGTAGACGAACGGTTTGAACGCGCTCCCCGGCTGCCGGTGGGCATCGAGCGCCCGATTGAACTGACTCGCTCCATAACTCCTTGCACCCACGATGGCGAGGACATCGCCGGTACCGGGCTCCATCGCCACCAACGCCGCTTGGGGTGGTGGTTTGCCCTGTCGAGCGAGCCTGGGGGCAATCTCCTCGAGTCCATCGACGACCGCCCTTTGAGCGGCCGTCTGGAGATAGCGATCCATCGTGGAGATGACCCGAGAAGCTCCGGCGTGAACGTTATAGTCGGCTAATTCGGCGCGCAGGGCATCCACGAAATGGGGGGCTTCACCCCAATCGACGCCCCCGGGGACGATCTCCACCGCCGTCGATTTGGCGTCCTCGGCGGCGGCCTTTTCGATGTATCCCGCACGCACCATCTGATCGAGCACGATGTCTCGTCGCCTTCGTGCTTCATCCACGCTTCGGTAGGGAGAGCTGGCGTTCGGCGAGCGGATGGTCGCAGCGAGCAGGGCGGCCTCGGGGAGAGTCACGTTCTTGATGTTCTTGCCAAAAAAAATCTGCGCCGCCTGGGGAACGCCTCGGATACCGAAAGAGCCTCGTTGGCCGAGATAGACGTCGTTCAGGTACAGCTCGAGAATGGCTTTCTTGCTCGTCCGGCTTTCCAGGATGATCGCGAGATAGGCCTCCAGAAGCTTGCGTCGAAACGTGCGCTCGGGCGCGAGGAAGTAATTCTTGACGAGCTGCTGAGTCAAGGTGCTGCCCCCTTGCTGAAGCTCGCCGCTCTGGAAGTCCGCGACCATCGCCCGGACCACGGCAATCGGATCGAAGCCCGTATGGTCGAAGAAACGGCGGTCCTCGGTGGCGAGAACCGCGCTCGCCACCAGCGCGGGCATTTCGTCGAGCGAGACCCATTGCTTCTTCGACCTCTCCTCTCCGAAGAGCGTTGCCACCGGCACGGGCTCGAGGAGGAGTCGATCGATTACCCCACCGCCGGACAGCATACTCATCTTCGAAATCCAGAGACGTTCGAAATCAACCGCGACCGGCGGGCCCAACGGCTCTCGCCGGCGAAGATGAACGACGCCCCCTTCGGTCGCGAAAGTGCCCGGCTCGTCCCCGAGAGAGCCGATGCGTCGATAACCGAGGTCGTTGAGAACGCCGATGAGCTCGTCCTGGCTCAGGCGTTGCCCTTTCCGAATCTCGAAGGCGCGAGCGTGGACCCACGTGGGACGTTCCCGGCTTTTCCCCCGGAGCCTCTCGTCGATGAGCGTGGTGAATCGGAGCGTATGGAATATCAGGACGACGGCGGCAAAGAACAGAACGAGGGTAAGCCCGCTCAGCGAATAGACCGCGATCTTGAATCGCCGAGAAGAGTACTTCCGTTTCTTCTTGCGACCCGTCTTGTTCACTACGTTGAGCGCGGCTAGAACTTGAGGACTTTCATCATGTTCGTTGCGCCGGGGAGAGTCGTGTGCCCGCAGACCGTTACGACGATGTCGCCGTCGTCGACCAGACCCTTCCTCCGGAGAAACTTCATCGCGACCTCCAGCATCGTGTCCGTCGTTTCGAAGTGCTCGCCGTGCATCGGGGTGACGCCCCAGCGCATCGACAGACGGCGGTACACCCGGTTCGAGGGCGTGAAACCCAGGATGTGGCACCGGGGTCGCGAGTGGCTCACCAGCCGCACCGTTGCCCCGGATTCGGTGAAGGCGACGATGTATTTTGCGTTCAGCTCGTCGGCTGCGCGGCGTGCCGCGAGCGCCACGGCGCGAGCTACGAGCGAACCGTCAATCAGGTGATAGTCGGCCTTCCTCAGCTGCGCGGGGCTGTCGCCGATATGACGCTCGGTATGCTCGGCGATTCGCGCCATGGTCTCCACCGACTCGACGGGGTACCTACCGCTCGCGGTTTCCGCGGACAGCATGAGCGCGTCGGTGCCGTCGAGAATCGCATTGGCCACGTCAGATGCCTCGGCCCGTGTCGGGACGGGATGAGTAACCATCGATTCCAGCATCTGGGTGGCGGTGATGACAGGACGGCCGCGCTGGTTGGCCTCGTAGATAATCTCTTTCTGTACCGTGGGAACCTTTTCTGGCGAGAGCTCGACGCCAAGATCGCCACGGGCTACCATCACGCCGTCGGCGACGGCGAGGATGGCATCGAGATCCTCCACGGCCTCCGGCCTCTCGATCTTCGCGATGACGTGCACGTCCTCGCGCCCCTGCTCTCTGAGGAAGGCCCGCAATTCTTCGATATCGTCTTTGCGTCTGACGAACGACATCGCGATGAAATCGAAGTCGAGCTCGAGACCGAGCAGTATGTCCCTCCGGTCTTTCTCGGTAATGGGAGGAATGGAAAGCTGCACTCCGGGAAGGTTGATGCCTTTGTTGGACTTCAGGGTCCCGCCGCTCACGACTTCGGTGATTACGTTCGAGCCCTCGACTTCCCTTACGGCGAGCGAGATGAGTCCATCATCGATGACGATTCGATCGCCCGCTTTGACATCCATGGGGAGCTGCTGGTAGGTGGTGGACACTCGCTGGGCGTCGCCGAGGACGTCGTCCGTCGTCAGGACGAATCTTTCTCCCTCGATGAGGTCGACTCCGCCCGACTGCGCGATCTTCCCCGTCCGGATCTTGGGACCGGACAGGTCTTGAAGGCAGGCGACGGCGCGGTCGCTCGCCTCGGCGAACTCACGCACGGCCGCCACGTTTCGGCGATGTTCGTCGGGAGAGCCATGGGAAAAGTTGAACCGGGCGACATCCATCCCGGCTTCGATGAGTTTTCCCACCATTTCCGGTGTCGAGCTCGCCGGTCCGAGCGTCGCCACGATCTTCGTCTTTCTCATGAAGAACGAAGAGATGCTTTCGATGCGGCGACTGCCACGGCGCCAGGGAATCGGAGCCGGAGAATCGTAGTGATGATCTTGTAGCCCGCAAGAACGGTGCCCTTGACCGTTCCGGTGATCTTCGACCGTCCGATGCGTCGATGATAGCTCACCGGCACCTCCGTGGCGCGCACGCCCGCCCGCGCGGCCTTGGCCTGCATTTCGGCGGTCCAGCCATAGTCCTGGTCCTGCATATCGAGCGCGAGGAGCGTTTCGTAACGGATTGCGCGGAATGGGCCCAGATCGCTGAAGCGATAGCCATAGAGAAGGCGGATCATCCAAGTGGCAACCCAGTTGCCCCAGCGAGCGTGAGGCGCCAGCGCTCCGCGCTCACGTACGCCCAACACGCGCGAGCCCACGACGAAATCGGCCTGGTTCGAGAGAATGGGCGAAAGCAACGTCGGCATCTCAGAAGGGCGGTCGCTGAAATCCGCGTCGACGAACACCACCACGTCCGCCGGTCTCCTTCTCAAGTGGCGGATCCCGGCGAGACAAGCACGGCCGTAGCCGGGCACCGGCTCGCGAACGACAGAAGCCCCGGCGCGCCGAGCGGCAGCGGCCGTCTCGTCGTGGCTTCCGTTGTCGACGACGACGACCTCGTCGACCAATTGCTTGGGAATGTCATCCAACACCTTCGGAAGCGACCTTTCCTCGTTGAGTGCGGGGATGATGACGACGACGCGCATCACGCGCTCAGTATAGCCGAATTAGGTGATAGGCTCTGGGTCATGCAGGGCCTCCTACTGGCGGCGTTCGTCTTCACCGGACAACCCTCACCACCAGAAAGCTACGATGTGCTCATCGAGGGCGCCCGCGTGCTCGACGGAACCGGGAATCCGTGGTACCGGGCAGACATAGCGATAAAAAGCGGCAGGATCGCCGCCATCGGGCATCTCGATACGGCGCGAGCGGACGTGGTGATCGATGCTTCTTCGCTCTACGTCGCCCCGGGCTTCATCGACGTGCACTCGCATGCCGGGGAGGGGTTGTTGAGGCCGGAGCTCAAGGACGCGAAGCCGATTCTCGCTCAGGGTGTGACGACTCTCTTCGTGAATCCCGATGGCGGGGGGCCTTGGCCTCTCTCCCAGCAGCGCCTCGACTACGAGTCCCAGGGCATCGGAGTGAACGTGGCCCTCCTCGTCGGCCACGGCACTCTGCGGCGGGAGGTCATGGGAATGGAGGATCGCCCACCGTCGGAGGACGAGCTCGAGAGAATGAAGAACATGGTTCATGAAGGTATGGGCGCGGGAGCGTTCGGACTTTCCAGCGGCCTGTACTACGCGCCGGGAAGCTACGCCGAGACGGAGGAGCTGGTGGCGCTTGCGAAAGAAGCTCGTCCTGGGGGTGTCTATTCGAGCCACATTCGAGACGAGGGCGATTATACCGTGGGGCTTCTCGCCGCAGTAGAAGAGGT
>DASPGQ010000804.1 GCA_035620555.1 Vicinamibacteria bacterium | reverse complement strand
GATCCAGACGAAATCGCCCTCGTGCTCGTGGCGAGCGGCGGCTTCTTCGGGGGTAAGCTGCGACGTAAGGCGGCGACCGTCTTTGTAAAGAGCACAGTCTACGATCACGATCGCGATGTCGGCCCCGGTCGGAGCTCAGCCTTCACGTCCTCGCCGAGAATCGCGGCCACCTGTCGTTCTGCCCCCATCGCCTCGACGCGCGCTCGCGCACCGGAGAGGAACACGAGACCGAGGATGGCCCAACCGATGATGATGGCCCATTCCTGGGGCCAGACGAGAGCCGAGGGACTGATGGGCAAATACAAAATGGCGAAGAAGACCGTCGAAACCAGGGCAAGCGTGCCCACGAGCTTGGCGCGCCGCACCCGGTAGGGGCGGTGTAGTCGGGGAAAGCGGCTTCGAAGAGTGAGAAAGGATACGGTCACGAAGAAATAACCTATCACGGTCGCGAGCCCTCCAGCGTCCACGAGCCATACCAGCACCTGCCGTCCGAAGAAGGGGGCGAGGATGGAGACCGCCGTCAGGAGAACGATCACCGCTACCGGCGATTCGTACCGGGGATGAAGCCGGGCGAAGATGGACGGGAGCATTCCCCCTCGTGCCATCGCGAAGAGCAGGCGGGAGGCGCCGATGAAAAACGCGTTCCAGCTCGTCACGATGCCGAGCATTCCGCCGAAGATGAGCGCTCTCGCTCCCCAGGGGCTGCGGTAAACGGCCCCCATGGCATCCGCGGTCACGAGCTCCGAGCCAGCTCGTGCCGTCTCGTCGAGCGTGAGCCCCACGGTCAGCTGAACCAGCGTGTACCAGCCCATGGCCATTACGATCGAGAGCAAAATGAGCTTGCCGACCTCGCGAAACGGAACGTTGATCTCCTCGGCCACCTGAGGGATGACGTCGAAACCGAGAAAGAGAAACGGCGTCATGATGACGACGCGAAAGAAACCGGTACCGCTCACGAACGTCGGCTCGAGGTTCGTCCAATCTCCCCGGGCGAGACCGGGGACGAAGAACGATAGGCCGACGACGAAGAGAAGCGTCGCCGCGACGCCCTGAAAAACGGACGAAAAACGAAGCCCGTAGTAGTTGACGAGACCTATCCCGATGGCTCCGGCGATGGAAACGAGAACCCAGACGAGATACACGTCCGAGTCGGCGACCCGGTAGAGATGACCGGTCCGAAGCCCGTCGAAGAGATAACCGAGTACCGTCGGCAAGGACACGACTTCGAAGGCCACCACAGTCATGTAGGCCAGGACCAGAGACCACCCGCAGACGTAGGATGCCGAAGGTCCGATGCCCAAGTAGGTGAAAGCCAGCTCGCCCCCGGCGCGGGAGAGAGCGGAGGTGAGCTCGGCATAGGTGAGCCCGACGAGGAGGACCATGACCGCACCCACGACGAAGGCGAGCGCCGAGCCCAGCGTGCCCGCCCGACGGATCATCTCCCCCGAGAGAACGACCCAGCCCCATCCGATCATGGCGCCGAAGGCCAGGGCCACGACGTCTCGACGCCCGAGGACCCTGCTGAGCTCGCGTGGAGCGGTTGCGCTCATGAAACGACGGAGTGTACTCGATCGCAAATCGTTTTGGGACATCCACCCCGTCGGCCAGCAGAGTCTCCGCGCTCGGGGTTATCATCGGACATGGTGTTACCCGAAATCTCGGTCGTGATCCCCGCACGGAACGAGGAGCGGCTTCTCCCCAGGCTCCTCGATTCGATCGAGATCGCGCGCGAACGCTACCACTACGGGGCGCGCGCGATCGAGGTGATCGTGGCCGACAACGTATCCACCGACTCCACTGCAGAGATCGCGCGCCAACGCGGATGTCTCCTCGTTTCGGTCGATCGCCGCGTCATCGCCGCCGTCAGAAATGCCGGCGCCCGGCTCGCGCGGGGCCGCTTTCTGGCGTTCGTGGATGCGGACTTTCAGGTCCACCCGGACACCTTCGACGTCATTTCCGAGACCTTGGGCGGCAGCGGTTACGTCGGCGGAGCCACGAGTGTCACGATGGAGCGCTTCTCGCTTGCGATCGCCGTGACCTATGCTGCGATGCTCCCCCTCGCCTGGGCCACGAAGATGGACTCCGGGGTGGTGTTCTGTCGCCGTGAAGACTTCCTTGCCATCGGGGGCTACCGAGAGGCGATGAAGGTGGCGGAGGACGTTCGTTTCCTCCTGGATCTGCGCAAGCTCGGACGCGAACGGGGCCAGAGCCTAGTTCGGGCCACGCGATCGAGGGCCATCGCCTCGACGCGGAAGTTCGACCGGTACGGCGACTGGCATTTCCTCATGAACCTCTTTCGATCTCTCTACTGGTTGGCGTTCGATCGAAGCACGTTTCGCCGTTTCGTCGAGGAATACTGGTACGGTGACCGAACGTGACAGAGTTTGATCTCTTGCCCATCGAGCTGCTAGCTAGATGTTCCGTGTAGGTGGTCAGATGCCCTTCAGATGGTGTGACGCTGCGGCTCCTCGAGGTCGCGCTCCGCGCTCGGGGACGAGCCTCGTCTCAGGGTTGAATCCCTTTCTGACAATCGCTGCCGTCGCCTCGATCCTCTTCGGTTGCCGCGCGGGCGATCACGTCCTTGACTTGGGAACGCAAGCCGTCGTCGTTGGAATCGATGGCGCTGACTGGAAAATCATCGACCGCCTCGCGGCGGAGGGGCATCTGCCCGCTATGGCAAGCCTGCGCGACCGCGGCGTCTGGGGGGAGATCGAGACGCTTCACGATATTCCGCTCTCTCCCGTTATCTGGACCAGCGTGGCTACGGCCAAGAAGGCCGACAAGCACGGTGTCACCTGGTTCATGGTGGATCGGCCGGACGGCACTCGTGCGCCGGTTCGCAGCACCAACCGGAAGGTCAAGGCCATCTGGAATATTCTAGCGGAGCACCGCCGCCGCCCCACGGTCATCGGCTGGTGGGCCACTTACCCCGCGGAGGAGATCGGCAGGGGAGTCCTGGTTTCCGATGCCATCGGCTTCCACGGCTTCGGAGCGACCGCCCGCGACGGAGACGACGGCAAGAAGACCTATCCCGCCAGCTTGTTCGAGACCGTGAGTTTGCTGGTCCCGCCCGAGCAGCAAATCACCGCCGACTACGCGCGGCGATTCATCCATATCGACGCGGAAACGTACAGCAATGTTATGTTCAGTCCCGCGCGCCACACCAGGCACAATCCTTTCAACCCCATTCATCTCTTTCAACAATACGCGGTGACCGCGGAGGGTTATACCGCGATCGCGGAAGAGCTTCTCGAAGAGCGCCCCTTCGATCTCTTCATGGTCTACTACGAGCAAGTCGACAGTCTGTCCCATCTGTTCATGAAATATGCTCCACCCAAGCTGGAATGGATCGAGACCGAGCCTTACGAGCGGTTTCGTGATGTGGTCACCGAGTGGTACAAGCACCAGGACGCGTTACTTGGACGCCTTCTGGCGAGAATCGACCTCGAGAAGACGGCGGTCTTCGTGCTCTCCGATCACGGCTTCAAGAGTGGGGAGCGACGCATCCGGAGCGAAGAGGTCGTCGACGTGCGTAAGGCGCACCTCGATCATGAGCCGAAGGGGATCTTCATTGCTGCCGGACCCAAGTTGCGGAAGGGCGTGCAGGTCGACGGTGCTTCGGTCCTCGACGTCACTCCGACTGTCCTCCACTATCTCGGATTGCCCGTGGCGCAGGACATGGATGGCAAAGTTCTGGACACGATTTTTGAAGACGAGTTCCTCGGGGAGCACCCGATCCGCTACATTGCAAGCTACGAGGCCGGCAGCGAGACCGAACGCGGCAGAGAAGCGGCGAACGAGCCGACGAACGATTCCCCGGTCGAGGAAAATCTGGACCAGCTTCGCGCACTGGGATACCTGGAAACCCCATCGGAAAGCGGTCTGGGGAGCGACGGGGCAGTCGAATCCTCTCCCGAGATCCACAACAATCTGGGGCGGGTTTATTTGCAGAACGGTGAGCCGGACAAGGCTCGTCGTGAGTTCGAGAAGGCGCTCGAGCTCGACCCCGATAACGCCGACGCGCTGCTCAGCATCGCCCAGATTCACCGGGTGGAGGGGCGCGTCGTTCAGGCGGAGCAGCTCGTGAAACGAGCCCTCCAGGCGGATCCGAACTCGATTGGTGCGCTCAGCCAGCTGGCGGAGATCAAGAGGGACCTCGACGATCTCGACGAGGCGATCCGTCTCTTCCGCGAGGCCCTTCGTATCGACGACTCGCAACCCTTCGTGCACCTGGGCCTTGGAGACGTTCTTCAGCGTGCTGGCCAGTTCGAGGAGGCGGAGCGAGCCTTTCGTCACGTCCTCGAGCTCGATCCCGATTCGGCAAAGGCCTACTACAACCTGGGCGCCACCTACGGAAACCAGGGTCGCTTAGACGAAGCTGTTATTTGCTACGAGAGATCGCTGGAGCTCGCGCCCCAGGCACCCGAAGCCGTCCTCGCTCACAACAACCTGGGCGTGATTCATCTCAATCGAGGCGAAGTCGAGCAAGCTGCCGAGCGTTTCGCGATGGCCGTGAAGGCATCGCCCTTTCATCTGGAATCGCGCTACAACCTCGCGTTGATCTACCTCGATGAAAGCAAGGTGGACGAGGCGATATCTCTCCTCGAAAATGCCGCCCGGATTCAGCCCAACCACGAGCTGGTCACCCTACGTTTGGGCCTGGCCTACCTCCGCAAAGGCCGCAACGAGGACGCCTTCAAGAGTTTCTTGCTCGTGAGGCGTCTCTACCCGCAGAACTGGAATGCGCTCCTGGGCCTGGCGTTACTTCACCTCGGGGCCGGTCAAGAAGAGCAGGCGCGGGCCTCCCTGGATGAGGCCCTGCGTCTCGGTGGAGATGTCGCCCGAAATCAAGCCAAGAGCTTCCCTCGACTCGACGAGCTGATATCCGGGCGGTAGGGCCCTCGGCCTATCGATCGCTCGGGCCTGCGCCGCGCGATCCCTCGAGACGCGCAAGCCTCGCCCGAACCTCCTCGAGCTCGTGTTCGAGCGCCTCGGCCTTCCGCTGCTGTTTCTGGAACTCGTTCAGCAGAAGAGGCGTCAGCAGGTAATACCGCACCCCGTTTGGCTTCCCCTCATCGTCGTAGGTCACGAGCTCGGGAAAGACTTGGGCAACTTCTTCGGCAATCAAACCCCACGACTTTGAGGAAGTCTCGCTAGCTCCTTCGCCTTGCTTGAAATGAAAGCTCACCGGCCGCAGCTCCATCAAAGCACTGCTCCGTTCGCCGAGATCCTCGACGTCCTCTTTGAACCGAATGGACGACGGGCCTCCTACGCCGAACTTGCCATAATTATCCACGTAGACGGGGTGAGCAGAGGTGCCGGCGAGCGGGGCGCCATAAACGCCCGCCATATAAGCCGCGCCCTGAAGCTGACCGATGCGGGTCGTGGAGTTGTCGGAGGTGTAGCCTTCATGTCCGATGTGAATATTGTTGTTTCCCAACGGGTAGAATCCTGCCCTGTATCCGATTCCTATGTTTCCGGACCCGGTCCCATCGCGCAGGCTGTACGATCCAATGCCGACGTTGAAGAATCCGGAAGTATTGTTTTGGAGCGCTCCCCATCCCATACCGACGTTGTCATTGCCCGTGGTGTTGCTTTCGAGCGCGACGAACCCTGCGGCGGTATTGAAAGCCCCGGAGGAGTTATTGTAGAGGGCATAGGCTCCGGTGGCCGTGTTGTGGATACCGTTCGAATTGTAGTCAAGGGCTGAGTACCCCGTCGCCGTGTTGCCCCATCCCGTGGTGTTGTTCGACAAAGCCAACCTGCCGGTCGCGAGATTTGCGTCGC
>DASPGQ010000803.1 GCA_035620555.1 Vicinamibacteria bacterium | reverse complement strand
AAATGGGTTTAGAATCTCGGAAGGACGCTCGACTATCTCGAAAGTCGTGCCGACATCGATGCGGGCCATTGCCTCTGACGAGGGCCGAGCTGATCCGCGAGACGCTCGAATGGCTCGACCGCTACCGCGGTCCCGTGGTGCGATGACGGAGTAGAGATCGTTTGGCTAGACACCTCGTGCTCTTTGCCGTGGCTCTATCACTCGCTCATGGAATGGTGGGCGGCGTCGAAGCGCAGAGTCAAAGTCGCGAGACTCTCGTTCTCGAGAACGTTCACGTGATCCCGATGGACGGCGAGCGCGTCGTTCGCGACGTGAGCGTCGTGGTTCGAGGTGGAGAGATCGCCGCGATCTCGCGTCCGAGCGTCGGTGTCGCCCCCGCTCCCGCAGGTGCCCAAGTGGTTGACGGCCGAGGGGGCTTTTTGATCCCGGGCCTTTGGGACATGCACGTTCACGTGAATGACGAATCCGATTTGGCGATGCTCGTCGCTCACGGTGTGACGGGAGCTCGGGACATGTTCGGATCTCCGGTGCACCTGAAGCTGCGGGAGCTCGTGCTCTCGGGTGAGATTCTCGGGCCGGAGCTCGTCCTGGCCGGCCCCATCATCGAAGGGGAGCCTCCGCCGGAGCTCGCGTCGGTCATCTCGACCGAGGGACGGCGGATGGTCGCGACTTTCGAAGACGGCTCGGCGGCGGTTCGCGAGCAGCACGAAGCCGGATACGACTTCGCCAAGGTCTACAATAACGTTCCCGCCGAGGCGTACCGGGGCATCGTCGAAGAGGCGAAGCGGCTCGGCATTCCGGTCGCGGGCCACGTTCCGTTCGAGGTCGGCCTCGAAGGGGTCATCGCGCACGGACAGGCATCCATCGAGCACCTCCGCGGTTATGTTTGGGAGCTGGTCCCCGCGGAAGCGCCTCAGCAGCCCGGCGCCGATCTGCGCTCCCGGACGCTGGCGTGGAACTACGCAGACGCGGGGCGGATGAAGGCGCTCGCGGCAGAGACGCGCGCCGCGGGTATCTGGAACACGCCGACGCTCACGGCAGGGCTCATCTTCAAACCCGCGGCCGAGATCGACGCCTACCTCGAAGGCCCCGAGGGCACCTTCGTCGAGGACGATTGGAAGAGCGTCCTCCGAGATCGCACGCAGATTGCGTGGCTGAGTAATTTTTCGGACGAGGATTTCCGAGCCGCCGAGAGAAGTCTCGAGGTGCAGCGCGAGCTCGTACGTCGTCTCGCGGAGGCAGGGGCTCGCCTTCTTGCCGGCACCGACCGTTCGCCCTGGGGGCTGTCGCTGCATGCGGAGCTGCGAGAGCTCGTGGCTTCGGGCCTCACGCCCTACGAAGCGCTGGCCTGTGCGACGCTTTATCCGGCCGACTACCTCGAACGTGACGACGGTACCGGCCGCGTCGCCGTCGGGAGTCCGGCAGACCTGGTGCTCCTCGGGGCCAACCCGCTCGAAGATATTTCGCGCACGCTTCAGATCGAGGGGGTTGTGCGCCGCGGTCGGTGGCTCGACCGCGCTTCGCTCGACTCGCTCATCGAAACGAGAAAGGCTCCGTGAGGAGCTCTCGGGAGCCAGCAACGAGCGAGCTCGTCACTGACCGTGCCGGTGACCAGTATCGGTCGAAGGGTGGAAGTGTGAGACATTATTAAGGGTAGGAACCATCGAGAGCCCTAGCGCTCGTCTCTCGCTACCCACTTTTCGACCTCTGCCCTGGGCAGCAGCTCCATATCGCAGTCCACACAGCGGTCGCCGTTGTGTCCGTAGCCAGCGCCGCAGGCGGGACAGTAGGCCACGGCGTCGGGATCCGAGAGATCAAATCTCGGTCGTCCGTTCGGCTCGACGATATCGTCTTCGTCGACAGGGAGCTCTTCGCGCTCTTCTATGTCGCTCAAAACTCTCCGTGCGCCCTCAACCTTCTCCATCGGGACAACGAACTCGACGGCCGGCAGCTTGACTCCAGCGAAGTTGATCCCTAGAATCCCGTGCTCCTTCGTGAAAAACGGGATTCCAGCTTGCTTTAACTCTGCTGCGAGGAGCCACGCTTCCGCATTGGCAAGCGTGCACAAGGAAATGGTCGTCCCGAGTTCTTTCTGCGGCTGGTCTCTCGCTACCCGTTTTTCGACCTCTGCCCGGGGCAACAGCTCCATGTCGCATTCTACGCAGCGGTCCGCGTTACGTCCGTAGCCAGCGCCGCAGGCGGGACAGTAAGCGACGGCATCGGGATCGGAGAGATCAAAGCTCGGTCGTCCGTCCGGCTCGACGGTGTCCCCGTCTTCGTCGACAAGGACCTCCTCATCTGCGGCGTTAATGTCTTCACTCTCGGAGCGTGTATCGGTCGTGAGGTAGACATGCACGAAGACCAGAGGAGTGACGAGAATGAAGACAACCGGCCAGAGGATAGCGACCTGGATGAGATGCTTTGCGAATAGCGATAACGGGTCTGCTCCCACCACTGTGCCAACCATGAGCCTAAGTAGAAAGAGCAGAGCAATGATGCTGGCCGCCTTGGCACTTTTCCTGAGCGTTCTTGTGAACATGCGCGGCTCGGGGAGGTGAGCGGACTGGCCGCTGAGCGCGTTCGCTGCCCAGCATCATAACCACGCCCGTGGCGAGATACAACGGCGTGATTCGTCGCGGACACCGTTCGACTCCTCGAGACCCGGAAGCACCTTGATCGCGACGTCCCGATCGAGCTTCGTATCGCGCGCCCGATAGAGCTCGCCCCTCCTTCCGGCGCCGATGGGAGCGCCCAACCTCATACGGCCCGAGACGCGTTCCGCTCGCAAGAGCCACGGCGTTAAATTTGAAGCGACGGGGAGGAAGTTACAACTCGCGATCGTTTACTCGTGCCGGGTATACGGCAGTAGGCATTCGTAATGTAGTGTCCATTGTCGCCTAGAGCGACAGGTTCGCGCACGGCTTGACAGGCGTCCATCGCGACGCTAGTCTACCCTAGACTATCTAAGGTAATACGACGTGGCGAAGACGAAATCAGAGCTCCTTCACGGCACGCTCGAGCTCCTCGTCCTCCGTATCCTCGAGAGCGAGGCGATGAACGGCTACGGGATCGGCCGACGTATAGAAGACCTCACCGGGGACGCTCTCTCCGTCGACGAAGGTTCGCTCTATCCCGCGCTCTATCGGATGGAGGAGCGGGGTTGGCTCGCCTCCTCCTGGCGAGTCACCGA
>DASPGQ010000802.1 GCA_035620555.1 Vicinamibacteria bacterium | reverse complement strand
AGGTCTTGGCCTCCCGGATCAGGCTGGCGACCGCCTGATTGGCGAGCAGTATCTCGAGCGCGGCGATCCGCCCGCCTCCGATCTTCTTGCAGAGCACCTGCGCGATGACGCCCTTCAGCGCATCGGAGAGCATCACCCGGATCTGCTCCTGTCGATCGGGCGGGAACTGGTCGACGATGCGATCGACCGTCGACACCGCGGTCGTGGTATGCAGGGTTCCGAACACGAGATGACCCGTCTCGGCGGTCTCGATGGCAATGGCGATCGTCTCGAGGTCGCGCATCTCGCCAACCAGAACGATGTCGGGGTCCTCTCGCAGGGCCGCTCGGAGCGCGGTCTTGAACGACTCGGTATTCCGCCCCACTTCTCTCTGATTGACGAGGCATTTCTGGTTTCGGTGAACGAACTCGATGGGATCCTCGATGGTGATGATGTGGTCCGTTCGGTTCTTGTTGATATGGTCGATGATGGCCGCGAGAGTCGTCGACTTCCCCGAGCCACTGGGCCCGGTCACGACGACGAGACCCTTGGAGAGATAGCAGAGCTCGAGAACCGACCGGGGCAGCCCGAGTTGTTCCGCCGTCTGGATCTCGACGGGAATGCGACGGATCACCGTCCCCACACCCTTCCGATCCTCGAAGACGTTCACCCGGAAGCGCGACAGACCCGCGATCTCGTAGGCGAGGTCGGTATCCCGCCGGACCTTGAACTGCTCCCGGTTCTCGGGGGGCATAATCTCGTACATGAGCCGCTCGATAGTCTCCGAGCTGAGCTGACCGCGCTCGGACAGAAATCGGATCTCGCCGTGGACCCGGATAACGGGAGACTCGCCCGCGGAAAGGTGCAGGTCGGAAGCATCTTGAGACACCATGAAACGTAGGATGTCGTCGATCGCGTGTGGCGCGTCGCTCGGCGACGTCGCCGGAGTCCTGGGGGCCGGAGTGGGCTGGGCTGGCGACGGAGGCGATGGCCCGGCCGGGGGCCGGGCGGGTGTCGCGGCACTCTCAGTGCTCGGGACGCTCACTCGCGACCGAAGGATACGGAGGGCCGCCGTGGTATCGGTCTTCCGAAAGTCGACTTGGAACCGGCTGCCATTTCTCTGGATGTGCACGGATGCAGGCTGGCCTGGCTTCGCATGCATTCGCTCCGAGCCGAGAGCCTCCTCGGCAATCTTTTCGATCACCGTTGCCTGAAGCGGCTCGCGACCGATGTCGACCTGCTCGTTTCCGCGCACGAGGTAGACGCGTCGCCCCGCCTCGAGCCGTGCTTCGTAGGCACCGTAGTTGATGAGAGCGTCCATCAAGGACGCGATCTGCGACAAGGGATCCTCCTGCGTTCAGAGCCAGATCCGGCTCACGAAACGCTTGTTGACGTACGTTATCCCTTCGGTCACGACGACCGGAAAGAAATCCTCGTTCAAGTTGAAGAAATCGGACAAACGTGGATTCTCCACGGGGAGCAGAGACTCGACGGCTCCTTCCAACGCATGCCCATCCGTCAATTCCAGCCGAACGAGATCGACCGAGCGCGCTTGCTCACCGGTGAGGCGGGCGAGAACCGGCGCATCCGTACCCGCTTCGACCAACTGCACCAAGTCGCGATTCACCAGAAGCGTTCGACCGCTCTCGGTTACTCTGACGGGAAGGAAGCGACGGGAGCGCGCCAGGTACTCGTCCAGGCTCTCGGGCCCGGGATGCAGAGACGAGCCGGGAGCAAGAAACAGCGTGCCCGCCATCGTCGTGCCATCCGCCAGCCGCA
Source organism: Vicinamibacteria bacterium (assembly GCA_035620555.1). Classification (NCBI taxonomy): domain Bacteria; kingdom Pseudomonadati; phylum Acidobacteriota; class Vicinamibacteria; species Vicinamibacteria bacterium. Next base: position 454 of record DASPGQ010000802.1, on the reverse strand, counting down.
GCCGTGCGTCGAGGTCGAGAGTAGGCACCCGATAGGGAGCTGGGTCGAGCTCTAGCACGTGATGTTCCGTTGGAAACTGGTACTTATAGAATGCCGTTCGCGGGGCGGTTTTTCAACCGCGAATCGGCAACCTCGGCAGTCTAGACCATCGGGGAGACGCCGGCGCGCTTGCAGATCGTCATCCACTCCTCGGGCGTCACCGGTTGAACCGAGAGTCGCTGGCCTTTCTTGAGAAGGGCCATTCCTCCGATCTCTTCGATGCCGCGCAGGGTCTCGAGGCTCAAGGGCTCTTGGAGCTTCTTCACGAACTCGATGTCGACCATGAACCAGTAGGGCCTTTCCTCCGTGGCACGACGGTCGTAGTACCTGCTGTTGCGGTCGAACTGGGTGAAGTCGGGATAGGCCTCTTTCACCACCCGGGCCAGACCGACGATCGCTTTCGGGTCCGCGTTCG
>DASPGQ010000801.1 GCA_035620555.1 Vicinamibacteria bacterium | reverse complement strand
CGATGTGCACCGGTACGACCGGGAGCCGCAGCTGCACCGCCATGAGCCCGACCCCAGGTCGAAAGGGGTGCGTCTCGCCGTCGGGAGTCCGTACTCCTTCGGGAAAAATGACAATCGAATAACCATCGTTCGCGAGCTGCCCGGCGAACCGAAGAGCCTTGCGCACACCTTGCGTCTTCTGAGGCAGCGGGAAGACGTTCACGAGCACGACGGCAAGCCAGTATTGGAGCGCGGACAGGACGCGTTGGCCCCATCTGCCGTTTCCCTCGAGGTAGGCGCGAAAGGTGTCCTGGGAAATCGCCGGAGCGATCCGAGCCTGCCACGCCGGCGGGAGCGCGGCGAGCAACGCGATGGTATCCAGGCTGCTCGTGTGATTCGGCGCGAAGATTACCGGACCGCTGATGTCTTTCACGCTTCCCTCGACCTCGAGCGGGAGATAGCGGTGGAAGAGCGGAAGTATTACCAGACGACGGAAGAGGTCTCGAAGGAAACGGAGCGGCCGGCTACGTGCGTAGCGCACGAGACCCACGAATGGAGTTGTGGACTCCACCTCGTAGCTTCGCTCTGGCGCTCGCGCTGAAACCCCCGCCGCGGAGTCTCGTGCGTCGGAAGCCCCGGTCTCTTCCCGAATCCAACTCTCGAGCTCGTCGACGGTCTCGATGCGCGCCATCCGTCCCTCGGAAAGCTCTACGCCATACAGCTCCTCGAGCTCCGTCATGAGATCGATGCGGTCGAGCGACGTCAGGCCGAGTTCTTCCGACAGCGCATCCGAAGAACCAATCGACCCGGTAGCACGGCCGAGCTGGCGCGCGAGCAGGGAGCGCGTCGACGTGGACTTCGCGGCCGGCTCCCTCGATACACTCGAAGTCGCACCGCTCTCGACCGCCCGCTGGATGTCCTGTCGCTTGATCTTGAACGTGGAGGACGTTCTCGGGAAATCTTCCTCCTCCCACAGGGTCCATTCGCGAATCCTCTGGTGGCGCTCGAGCCGGCGGTTAGCCCTCTGTACCACGTCGGACGGATCGGCGTCGCGCTCGGCGAGCAGAAGCACCGCGTGGACGACTTCACCCTTGTCCGTCGGCCGGCCGATTACGACAGCTTCGCTGACCTCGGGAGCGTGGTTGAGGACCGTCTCGACGTCCACGGGATAGACGTTCAAACCGTCGGCGCCGACGATGACGTCTTTCTTCCGACCCTTGTAGTAGAGCGTGCCGTCGGGCCCCATCTCCCCGATGTCGCCGGTTCGCAGCCACTCGTCGTCACCGGTCGCTTCTACGGGTGCCTTCACTCCAAAGATCTCCCGGGAAACGTTCTCGCCGCGGACGAGGATCTCTCCATCTTCCGCCAGCCGGATCTGCTGGCTCCCTACTGCCTTGCCCAGCGAGCCCCGCGTGGGACGCAGCGGGTGGTTCGTGCTCACGACGGAGCTCGTCTCGGTGAGACCGTAGCCCTGCACGAGAACGAAGCCGAGGCGGAACCAGAACTCTTCCTCGTCGGGCGGAAGCCGTGACCCTCCCGATACGATCGCCCAAAACTTCCAGCCGAATGCCGAGTGCACCTCGCGATGCTGCCACCATCGCGCAAGACCACCGACGAGTCCCTTCTCGAAGCGGGGCCTGCGTTCCGCGAGCCGGTACCGCCGCTCGACGTGGCGGTGAAGCTGACTCAGAAAACGCGGCACCGCAACGAGGACGGAGATCCGTTCCCTGCGGATGGTCTCGATCACCGCACCCGGATGCATTTCCTTGACAAAAGCGACCGAACCTTTCATTACCAGCGGTAAGAACATCCCGGTGAATTGCCCGAAGACGTGGCTCAAAGGAAGCAAATCCAGAAAGCGGATGGGCTGAAACGGCTTCGCGTAGGACGCGTACTTTTCTATCTCCTTTCGAATCGGGTTCAGATTGGCGACCAGATGGCGGTGGCGGTGGACGATTCCCTTCGGCTTTCCCGTCGTACCGGACGTGTAGAGAATCTGCACCACGTCGTCGGAGCTCGCCTCGGCCGGCTTGGCGGGCGAGTCCGAGACCGGACAGGTGCGCTCGATGGGGAGCGGCTCGAGCTCGACCCCCTCGATCGCGACGCTCGTGCCGTGGACAATGGCACGCGCCGAAACTTCCTCCTGAACCCGGTTCACGAAGTCCCCAGACGATTGGGAATCGATGGGAACGACGGTGATGCCGCTCGCAAGAGCTCCCCAGAAAACGGCCAGCCACTCCGGCCGGTTCTCGCTCCAAATGAGGATCCGGTCGCCTTTGCCGTACCCTCGCTCGTCGAGAACTTGCGCCGCACCCGCGATGCGGCGCGAAAGCTCGTGACCGGTCCACCTCTCGACTCGATAGCCCCGGTCGTAGAGCACGGCTTCCCGACCGCCGAACCGTTCGATCTCCGGGATCAGCTCGAGCAGAGTTTCGATTTCAGCCATGCTTGCATTTCGATTCTAGCGAGGCGATCACCGTCGACCGTCGGGAAACCGACGTGGATCAGGGTACCTCGATGCCGAGGGTGTGAAGCTGTTCTTCAGCGAGACGGTCCCAGCCACGATTCGATCGCGGATTGGCGGGGCTCGGGTGCGACAGGAACCCAACATTGACCTCCAGATCGGTCAGAGCTCGCTGAGCTCGTCGTTCGGCAAAGCGGCCGATTCCAATGACCCAGCGCGGTCTCAGATACCCGACGGCGCGGTAAAGGGTCTCATCGCAGAGCTCGAAAAGGGGCGCGGTCTCCTTCGCCGGCAAATGGTCCGGCGTCCGGTTGCGGCCGCTTCGTTCGAGAAATGCCAGGGGGCAGTAATTGAGGACGAAGAAACGCTCGAAGAAACGTTCGGGCGAACCGAAGCGCTCACGAGCCCAACCCCACAGCCGGTGGCCGCTCACTTCGCTTCGATGGCATTCGAAGCCGCGCACCCGACGCCGCGGATGCTCTTTCTTCGGCCGGCCCACCCGACCATCGATGCCCAACCAGTCGCGAACCATCTCGACGTCGCCGAAGGGTACTCCGGTTTGTACCATGCCCCATGGACCAGGGTTCATACCGACGAGGACGACCTCTCGCTCCCCATCACCGTATCTTTCCAGGTAACGGCGATGAAGCTCCCAGGCATAGGACAACGGATTGTAAACGTGGGTCACCGGAGGGCCGAACGAAAGCGCATCCAGCTTACGGCCGAGTCGTCGCGCCCCCTCGATGAGCTTCAACGCGCCTACGGTAGCACGAGCGCCAATCAGATACGGCACGAAGACCGGTCTCAACGAAATCCGGCAGCCTCTAGAAGTCGCGCGTAGCCGTATGCTTCCCGCAAAGGCTCTAATCTCGGGTCGACGTCGAGCATCGGCACCCAGGCGCTCTTCTTCTCGATCGCTTCCGCCAGAGAGTCGAGGGCGGGTTGAGTCCGCCCGGCTCTCACGAGCGCGACCGCACGGCTGTAGGGGTCCTGTGCCTCCGGGGGCTGGCCGACCTCCTGGCCCAGTGCGAGACGGGACTCGAATATGCAGGCCTCCGCCAGGTCGAATCCGGGCTCGAGCTCGAGCGTCCTCTCGCACGCGGCGAGAGCTTCTTCTAACCGGCCCGCGAAGTAATAGAACCAACCGACGTCCGATTGCACCTCGGGGGAAAGAGGGTCGAGCGTCCGGGCACGCTCGATCGCGTCGATGGCCTCGACGTGCCGTCCGAGGCCCGTCAAGTAGTAGCCGTACCAATGATGGGCTTTGGCGAAGCCGGGGTTTGCGAGGAGAGCCCGCTGAAAGGATTGTCCCGCGCCGGTCCAGTCCCAATCCCCGTACCAGCGCGCGAGAGCGAGAGCGAGATGGGCCTCGGCGGAGGGAGAAAGCTCGATCGCCAGTCTCGCCTCGACGGCGGCCTCGTCGAAACGTCGCTCGAGAATGCGAATCGTGGCAAGCCCCACGTGGGCGTCGGCGAGCCCATCGTCTTTATTTAGCGCCTCCCTGAGGTAACGCTCGGCATACTCCAGGCTTTTCTTCCCGCCACGATTCAGATGATACCGCCCCTTGAGGTACGCGTCATAGGCTTCGGCGTCGTGAGGCTCGGACATTCTGGGAAGCACATCGGGCAACAACTGGGGAACGAGAGCCGCCACGAGCGACGATACGTCACCAGCGCTCCCCCGCCACATCCGCACGCCCCTTTTCTCGAGCTCGACCTCGATTTCCTCGTCGAGCAAACGCCCGGAAAGCGCATAGTCCGTGCCCGTAGAAACTCCCGATAGGCCGCCGAAACGTGAAGCGGAAGACGGTGCGAGGACGGCGAGCCGAGAAGGATCGAGACCACCGAGCGCGCGGCCGACCTCCTCCGCCAGCATCGGGCCCCGGTGGACGGACGACGGGTCCTCGAACGGCAGTACCACGAGAGTCAAAGGGGTCTTCTCCGGCCGAGCTTCTCGGGACCGCCGACTCGCTACGAATACCGCAACGAGAATGGCCATACCGACAATCGCCAGCGCTGCCGCCCGCGTCGTTACGCTCGGCGGCTTGCGGATGCCTGGAAGAAACCGGTAGCCGCGCCGCGGCAGGGTCTCGATGAACCGCGGCGCGCTCGCATCGTCACCGAGTACGGCACGCACCTGCTTGATGCACGAGTGCAGACTTCCATCGAAGTCGACGTGGGTTCCCTCGCTCCACAGAATCGTGCGTAGCTCGTCTCGACCAACGATTTCCCCGGGCCGACGAGCAAGCGTACTCAG
>DASPGQ010000800.1 GCA_035620555.1 Vicinamibacteria bacterium | reverse complement strand
GTTGCCAAAAGCCGTGACTGATGACGGCCACGGGACCGTCAGCGCCTCCGTCGCGTCGATCATCCGCGAGACCAAACGTTCGGCCTATTAGGGCCTGAACGCCGAGTGCGTCAAAGAATTCCCCGCTGGCCCAAAGGCCGTCGACTGACTCTCGCGGTCCAGACTCCGCGACATCGAAACGGGTCGACCTCCAGGCAAACGAGCTCTCGAAGAGTCCAAGCTCGCGAATCTCTTCCCAGAACGGGTTGGACCAGGATTTGAAGTCCCACGGTCCCGAGCTTACAAGGACGAGACGATCGGGCTCATCGACCGGAAGCCTTCGGAGCACCAAGCTTTCAATGAGGGAGAAGATAGAGATATTGGCTCCGATACCCATCCCGAGAGAAAGCACCACTGCCGCAAAAACGACTGGAGAAGCCTTGAACGGTCGGGACGCATCACGTATCAGCCGCATCACCGCTCCCAATATTTTAGCGGACTCTAGTTCTAGTCATATCTGAGTGCTTCGAGTGGCTCGATTCGAAGCGCGCGTCGGGCCGGGAGCCAGGAGGCGGCGATGGCCGCGATCGTCATCAACACGGCTGCGGCCACTGCTGCCGCGTCTGTTGGCTGAGTGAAAGTAAGGCGCGCCAGAATTCCGCCGACAAGATACGACAGCAGGACACCACAGGTGGCGCCCGCGGCAACCAGAAAGACCGTCCTCTTCAGAAGCGCTCGCACGACGTCCTTCTTGCCGGCGCCGAGCGCCATACGAATTCCCATCTCGCGAGTGCGCCGCGACGCGGCGTGGGCAACGAGCGCGTAGAGGCCGAAAGCACTCAGGATTGCGGCGAGAGACCCCATCGCGCCAAGGCTCGTCGAAGCGAGGCGCAGAGGAGCGGTCGGCAAATCGAGATAGGCCTCGAGGCTCATCGCGTCGAACAGCACCAGATCCGGCGCGACCGATTCGATCGCCCGCTCGATCCCGGAGAGAGCTTCTCTTTCCGAAAGACGCGTTCGTGCGACCACCGTCGAGGTGCTGTTGTAGCTTTGTGCGAGAGGAAGCCAGACGGCATATTGAGGCTCCTCGGTCACCGTCTGGTATCTCCCCGCCTCGACGACGCCAATGATCTCGATGGGCTCGGCGTCGGGACCGAACCGGAGGCGCTTTCCCAGAGGATTCTCGTCGGGTTGCAGAAGGGTGCGAACGAAGGTCTCGTTCACGATCGCCACCTTGGGCCTATCGAGGTCATCGCGTTCGTCGAAATCTCTCCCCGCCACGAGACGAGTGCCGAGCGCACGGAAAAGACCCGGCGTCGCCTGGTAGAGAACCGCTGCTGGGGCCTCGAAGACCGGCGGAACGGGCCGTCCCTCGATGTAAATGGTGGTGAAGGACTGATCGATGCTGAACGGGATCGAGTTGGCGAGCCCACTGGACTCGATTCCGGGAAGGCTCGAGACCGCCCGGAGCACCTCGCTCTGGATCACTCGGCCGCGCTCTTCGTCATAGCCGTGCATGGAGACGTCGAACCGGAGGGCGACCGCGTTCTCGGGCGTGAAGCCGTAGCGCTGCTCCAAAGCGCTCTTCAGAGTGCCCACCGTCATGAGGGCCCCCGCCACGAGCACGACTGATACGACTACCTGAGCTCCCACGTATATGTCGCTCAGACCGAGACGACCGATCGCGGTGACCGGCGTCTCGCTCTTGAGCGCCGACAAGGGATCGACGGCGGCGCTTCGCGCTGCGGGTACCAAACCGATCCAAAATGCGCTGGCAAGAGCGGCGATTCCCGACCATGCGAGCACTCGGGTGTCGATGAAAAGCTCTGCGTTGATGGGAAACTCGATCGCCGGGAGCGCGGCGATCAACGGTCGCGAAAGCCAGAACGAGGCGAGGATGCCTCCAATGCACCAAGCTAGCGCCACGAGAAGAGATTCGGCCAGAAGAATCCGGGCCAGTGCCCAGCGACTCGCTCCAAGCGATCGCCTCAGAGCGAGCTCCTTCCGGCGCTCGGAGGCCCGTGCCAGAAGCAGGTTCGACAGGTTCGCACACGCGACGAGAAGGGTGAGGCCGGATACCATGAGCAACGCCGTGCCGAAACCGATTGCAGGCGCCCGGAGAACGGTACCCAGAAGACCCATCGGTGCGAGCCGGATATCCATCCCTTCGTTCGAGTCGGGATACTCCCGAGCGAGTTGTTCCGCGACGGCTCCCAGGGATGCCTCGGCTTCCGATGTCGAGATGCCCTCTTTCAATCGGCCGATCACCCACGCGTTCTGGGTGCGCCGGGACGTCCGCCAGTCACGGCCCTCGATCTCCCGAACCATGGAGAAAGGAACCCAGATCTCGGCGGACAGGAGCCTCTCCGTTCCCAGGAATCCCGGTGGCGTGACACCGATGATGGTGAAGGAATGCTCGTTCAGCGTGACCGTGCTTCCGACCACCCGGGGATCGCCCGCGAAACGGCGCTGCCAGGAGGCGTAGCTCAAGACGACGACGGGATGAGCGCCGGGCGTCAGGTCGTCGCCTCGAGAGAACAACCGCCCGCGCGAAGCAGAGACCCCGAGCAAATCGAAGTAGTTGCCGGTGACGAGGTACCCCCAGAGGCGCATCTTCGCGCCGTTGCGATTCATGTGCGCGGGAATGACGCGCATCGCGGCCACGTCGTCGAAGACCGTTGCTCGCTCCCGAACGTCCGAGTAGTTCGGGAAGGACCAGGTGGGCGACGTCCCGGTCTGGAGACTCACCAGCATCTCTGGCTGCCGGACGGGAAGGGGCTTCAAGACCAAGAGGTTCATCAGGCTGAAAACGACGGTGTTGAAACCGATTCCGAGCGTCAGGATGGCAGTGGCGGACATCAGAAAGGCTGGCCGCTTCACCAGACGGCGGAGAGCCTGGCGGACATCATCCATGACATTCTCATGCTACCTTTCCGCGATGAAGCTCACCACCGAGATACCCCTTCTCGGTCTCGGTACCTGGGACCTGCGCGGAAGCGAGTGCGTTCGCACCGTTGCCGAAGCGCTCGAGCTCGGCTACCGCCACATCGATACCGCCCAGATGTACGAGAACGAGCGCGAGATCGGACGCGCCATCCAGGACTCCCCGGTCGACCGAGACGCGGTTTTCGTAACGACGAAGCTCTGGCGCGACAGCCTCACGCGCGCGGCGGTGCACCGGAGCGTGGAGGAGAGCCTGAGACGGCTCGCTACCGATTATGTCGACCTTTTGCTCATCCATTGGCCCAATGATGACGTGCCGCTCGCCGAGACGATCGAGGCGATGGAAGGGCTCCGCGAAGACGGTAAGACGCGCGCTATCGGAGTCAGCAACTTCCCCGAGGCTCTATGGAAGCAGGCCCTCGACCTCGCTCCCGTCCGGGTGAACCAGATCGAGTACCACCCTTTTCTCGATCAAACGGCGCTTCTGCGCTTCGCGCGCGAACGCTCGCTGCGGCTCACGGCTTACCGACCCATCGCCAAGGGACGGGTCGCAGGGAATTCCACGATATTACGGATCGCCCGAACGTACGAACGCACGCCGGTTCAAGTGACGCTCCGTTGGCTCGTCCAGCAGGGCGTGGCGGCAATCCCCAAAGCCGCCCGGCGCACGCACCTCGTGGAGAACCTCGGCATCTTCGACTTCGTGCTGACCGACGAAGCCATGTCCGCGATCGATGCTGTCCGCCGAGATCAGCGGTACGTGAATCCGGGCTGGGCCCCTTCCTGGGATTGATTCATTATCACTAAAACGGACTTGGGTCCACTTTGTTCATGAGTAAAA
>DASPGQ010000799.1 GCA_035620555.1 Vicinamibacteria bacterium | reverse complement strand
GGCGTCACCCGTTCGAACGACGTTTTCGTCGTCGTCTCCGACCGCTGGGATGAGGCGCATGCCCGCTCGGGCTCGAACGAGGCATTCGAAGTCATTCTCGCGCCCGATCCTGGTGATGCGCTCGCTCGGCTTCGATTCGAGCGCGCTGCGGTCTGCGGTCTCGAGCTCATGGAGACCCGCTTCGTGGAAGCCCTCGGCTCGAAGCGCGTTCCGGATTCCGCCACGGCCGATCTGGAGCGGCTCCGGATGGTCAAGACCCACGACGAGCTCGACGCACTCTGGCGTGCCGCCGCGCTTGCCGACCAGGGTTATGCGAGGTTCGTCGAAGCCGCCCGAGCGGGGATCCCGGAGTACGCGCTCGTCGCCGAGGTCGAAGCCTTTCTAAAATCCCGAGGCGCCGAGGACAATTTCATGTTGCTCTCGTCGGGAGGCACCGAAGTTCGGAGCATGAAGCCCGCCACCGAGAAAAGGCTCGCTCCCGGAGATTTGGTCGCCACCGAGCTCACGCCGCAAGTGAACGGGTTCTATGCACAGATCTGTCGCACCCTGGTGGTGGGCGCGCCGAGCCAGGCGCAACAAGAGGCCTTCGAAATCTTCCGCCGGGCGCAGCAAGCGGCAGAAGACCTCTTGAAGCCGGGCGTTCTCGTCTCCGACGTCGCCCGGGCCGAGAACGACGTCTTCCGCGAGGCCGGCTTCGGTGCCTATACCGGACCCGAGTACACCCGGGTTCGCGGTCATGGGCTCGGAAGGTTCGTCGACGAAAAGCCGCAGATTCTCGAGGACGTCGACTCCGTGGTGGAGGAGGGTATGGTGCTCATCGCGCATCCCAACACCTATCTTCCGACCGTGGGCTACATGGTCTTCGGGGACGCTCTCGTCGTCACGAAGGAGGGTTGCGAGTCGCTCTCGACGACGGAGAAGAAGCTCTTTCATACCGCACCATGAAGCGCGGCTTGATTGTCTGGGACGAGAACGAGCTGCCTCGTGCGGTGCTCGACAGGCGCCTCGCGAGGGCCCGCTCCCTCGGGTCGTCGCTTGGTATTTCTGCCCTCGTCGCCTACGCGGATCTCTGGCGTGCGAACCCGGCACGCTCTCTCGTGAACTTCATGCCGTACTGGGGACGGTCGCTCCTCGTCGTTCCCGTTTCCGGCGGCACCATCTTGCTTTGCGGAAACTCGCCCCGGGTATATCCGTGGCTTCGCACGGTCACCTATGTCGATGAGCTGCGACACAGTAAGGGCTTCGGCTTCGATCTCGTCACCCTTGCCGCCAGGAACGCGTGGTCTCGGATCGGAGTGCTCGATCTGCCGAAGCTCCCTTACGACGTGTATCGCCCGCTTGTGGACGCGGGGCTCGAGCTCACCGATATCCCGTGGGAGACCCTCCTCGGCGCTCCCGACCCGACGGAGCTTTCGATCCGCCACGACGCCGCGGCCGCGACGCGAAGGCTCGTCGAAGAGGCGATCGCGGACCTCGAGACCCGTCCCGAGCACGAGCTCGTCGCGCGCCTCGAGCGGACGCTTCGCACCGAAGGGATGGAGGACGTCGTCATTCGGGTGACGAACGGCATGTCGGCCCCGAGGCCCGCCTCGGCGCGTCCAGTCGATTCCTCCACGTCGGTCGTCGTCGCATCCGAATATCGCGGGCACTGGGTGCAGCTCTCGCGGCCCGTCGGCAGGCACAATGATGAGTCGCGGGCCAGGCTCTTCAACGCCCTGAGGGATTGGAGCTCGGCGCCAGTCGTCCTCTTCGACCTTTCGGGAGACGTCCCCTTCCGGATGATGCCTCGAGACGCCCGCATCGAGCCCGGCCGCCTCGTTGCGGTCCACCTGGAATCATCCGCGGGCGGTTGGTACGGTGACACGTGCCTGACCGAAACGGCGACGAGCGCGAGACTGCTGTGAGAGTAGAATGCGGGCGCGCATGAGTGGTACCGAAGCCTACGATTCGTTTCTGACTCTGGTCAAAGCCCGTCACAGCTGCCGCCGGTTTCGTTCCGATCCGATTCCCGACGGCCACGTGGAGAAGCTTCTGGAGGCAGCGCGCTGGGCGATGTCCGGAGCGAACGCTCAGCCCTGGGAGTTCATCGTCGTCCGCGATCCGGAAACGACCGCGAAGCTCTACCGCGCGTACCAGGACCACATGAACGAGCTGAACTTCTGGCTCGAACAGCGCTTTCCCTACGAGCTGCGCCATCCCGGCTTCCGTCTCGATGGGGACGTCGAGGCCCAGCTCGAAGCGCTCCGCGCCCGCCCGGGCTGGTCGAAAGCGCCCGCGCTCATCGTCGTCCTCGGAGACGGCCGGCGGCAGCTGGCCTCGGTCTCGGGGGCGAGCACACCCGGACGACATCAAACGCATTTGACCGACGCACTCTCCATCGCGGAAACGCACATCCACCTGGCCGCCACCGCTCTCGGTCTCGCGACGCAGTGGGTCTCCATCCACATCCCCGATCCGTTCAAACAGATCTTGAACGTGCCACCGATCCTCACGATGCACACGATCATCCCCGTGGGCTACCCGGAGCAGCCGTTGACGGGAAGCGTCCGCCGAAAGCTCGTAGAAATCGTGCACGAGGAGACGTACGACGAGACGAAGTTCATGAGCACGCGTCAAGTCGTGGAGAATTTGTACCAGCTACGAGCCGCTACGATCCGAGTCTATCGCCGTTCGCGGGGCGAGAAGCAACCGAACAAGAAAGACGACGAAGCGTGAGCGCACTCGCTCGCTTTCTCATGGTTTTCCTGATCGGCGGCCTCACCGGACTTTCTGCCTGCGGCTCCTCCGGTGACGGCAGGACGCACGTCCGTATCGGACTTCCCGTGGCGGCATCCACGTTTCTACCCCTCTACCTCGCCGACGAAGAGCGGTATTTCGAGGACGAAGGACTCGACGTCGAGCTCGTCGTTTTCCGCGGCGGGTCGGATCTGGTACGTGGCGTGGTCGCGGGATCGATCGATGTCGGCGTTACGTCGCTCGCGGGCGTCACCGTCGGCATCTCCGCGGGGCAGCCCCTCAAAGCCTTCTGGGCCGGGTACAACCTGCCCGCCTTCGACTGGTACGCCGTCCCGTCGATCTCGAGCCTCGACGACGTCAAAGGAAAACGCTTCGGCGTCACGCGCTACGGCTCGTCGACCGATTTCCTGACGCGCTACGTCCTCGTCGCGAACGGGATCGATCCCGACGCCGACGTTCAAATCGTTCAGGGAGGCGACTCCGGAACCCGTCTCGCGGCCATGCAGGCTGGCCAGCTCGACGTCAACATCTTCAATCCGCCCGAGACTTTCATCGCGGAAGATCGGGGTTACAAGCTACTGCTCACGCAACGCTCGCTGGCGGAGGACTATCCGTTCCACGTCTTCTTCGCGACCGAAACCTACATCACCGGGCACGGCGAGCTCCTCGAGACGCTTCTTCGAGCGCACGTCCGGGGCGTGCGCCTCATGAAGAACGACAAGGTACGTGCGCTCCGGACCCTGGAAGCGCGCTCCGGCTCCGAGTACGCCGAGCGAACCTACGACGCGATCCTCCCCTTCATCTACGAAGACGGACGTCTGCCCTCCGAGAGAGGGCTCGAGGTCTTCTTCCAGATGGGCGGCGAAGCCGGACGATTCGACGAGCCCTGGCCCCTCGAAAAATACTGGACGCCGAGATTCCGTGATTCGATGGATGATTGGCTGCCGCGTTAGGGCACCAAGAACTTGACCCACATCGCCATCGAGCATCTCACCATCTCCTACGAGACGCCTCGCGGTGACGCCTTCGTCGCCGTACAGGATTTCCACCTCGAGATCGACCGGGGTCGATTCGTCACGATCGTGGGGCCAAGCGGCTGCGGCAAGAGCAGCCTCCTACTCGCCGTCGACGGCCTCCTTCGGCCGAGCGCGGGCCGAGTGGTCATCGACGGCTCCGTGGTCACGAAACCCGGTCGCGACCGAGCGATGGTCTTCCAGAGCTTCGCGCTCCTTCCCTGGCGCACGGTACTCGACAACGTTCGCTTCGGACTCGAGCTTCAGCGATGGAACGCCGACGATCCGGTCGAGCGCGCGCGCCGGTTCATCGAGATCGTCGGTCTGTCCGGCTTCGAGGGCCATTACCCTCACCAGCTCTCGGGCGGGATGCAACAGCGAGTCGGGATCGCCCGCGCTCTCGCCGTGGACCCGGCCATCCTTCTCATGGACGAGCCCTTCGGCGCGCTCGACGCCCAGACCCGCGAGATCATGGGCTCGGAGCTCCTGCGCATCTGGGAGTCGAACCAGCAGACGGCGCTCTTCGTGACGCACAGCATCGACGAGGCGCTTCTCCTCGGAGACACGGTCGTCGTGATGGCCAGGAACCCCGGAAAGGTACTCGAAGTCATTCCGGTCGATCTTCCCCGACCGCGAAGCATCGAGATGACCGATACGCGCGCTTTCGCCGAGTACCGGCGACGGATCCGAGACCATCTGAGAGCCGAACGGACAGCGGGCGAGTGACGAAAAGCATGCACCGCCCGGTCGTCTCGACGCTCTCGGTCGGCACGGTGCTGTTACTCTGGGAGATCGCACCGAGACTCGGGCTCGTCGACCCGCATTTCACGAGCCAGCCGAGCCGAATCCTCGCGGCGGGCCTCTCGATCGCGCGAAGCGGGAACCTGACGAGCCACCTGGTGGTGAGCTCCTACGAGCTCGCGGCCGGCCTCGCACTCGCGATTCTCGTTGGCGTTCCGCTCGGGCTCCTCCTCGGCGCCTCCCGCGACGCGCGGGACTACCTGGATGCTCCGATCATGGCTCTCTACGCGGCCCCGCGTCTGGCGCTCCTTCCGATACTCGTCGTGTGGCTGGGAATCGGCATGGCGTCCAAAATCGCCGTTGTCTTCATCGGCGCCTTGCTTCCGATCGTCATCAATACGGCCGCCGGCCCGCGCGGAATCGACCGGACGCTTCTTCTTGCCGCGAGCGCTTTCGGCGCACGAAAGCGGGACGTGCTCCTGAAGGTCCTCCTGCCGGGCTCTTTCCCCGCCGTCATGTCGGGAATCCGTCTCGGCATGGGTCGCGGCCTCCTCGGCGTCGTCGTCGGGGAGATGTACGTATCCGAGCGCGGGGTCGGGAACCAGATCATGTCGATGGGGGCCGCCTTTCGAATCGACGAGCTCCTGTTTTATACGCTGCTGGTCTCGTGCGCCGGCGTCGCACTGACGAGCGCCATGAGGCGGCTCGAGGAATGGCTCGAGCCGTGAGCCGACGCCGCGCGCTTCGCGGGGCCGCGACGCTTCTGGTTCTCAGCCTTTTTTGGGAGATCGGTGTTCTCGTCGGTTGGCTCGACCCGTTCTTCACGTCGCAACCCACGGCGATCGCCAGGGAGCTGGTCGAGCAGATCGCTACCGGAGAGCTCACGGCCAATCTCGCCGTGAGCCTCGGTGAGTTCATGGTGGGCTTCGGATCGGCGATCGCCTTGGGCATCCTGCTGGGCATGCTGGCCGGGTGGTATCGTACGCTCGAGTATGCGCTCGACCCCTTTGTCTGGTTTTTCTACGCGGCACCGCTCGTGGCCTTCTATCCCCTGTTCGTCTTGTGGCTTGGGCTCGGTCCCCGGACGGTGGCGGCGATCTCGTTCCTCCTTGCCCTCCCGCCGATCATGACGAACACGCTCTCCGGTATGAAGCACGTCGATCCCAACCTCGTACGGGCCGCCCGGTCGCTCGGCGCGGGCAGGGGCGATTTGTTCGTGAAGGTGGCGCTTCCCGCCTCGGTCCCGATGGTGATGGCGGGCCTCCGGCTCGGCGTCGGCCGAGCGCTCACCGGCGTCGTCATCGCGGAGCTCTTCGGCGCCACCGCGGGACTGGGGTTCAGCATCAGCTACTACGGCTCGCTCCTCCGAACGACGGAAATGATGACTTCACTCGTCGTGATCGTGGGACTCGGCGTCTTGTTCCATCAAGGCCTGAGCATGCTCGAAGGCAGGTTCGATTCGTGGAGAACCGGCCCCGGTGCGTAAGCTCGACATCGCGGTCGACATCGGCGGGACGTTCACCGATCTGGTCGCCTACGACGAGAGCACCGGCAGGGTCACGAGCACCAAGAGCTCCACGACACCTCCCGAGCTCACTTTGGGCATCGTTCGCTGCCTCGAGAAGAGTGGGCTCTCCGTCGCCGAGGCGCGAAACTTCGTCCACGGATCGACGATCGCCATCAATACGGTCATCGAGCGCAAGGGAGTGCGCACGGCACTCGTGGTGACTCGAGGAACGCGCGACCTCTACAAAATCGGGAGAGGAAACCGGCCGGAGGCATACAAACTCTTCTTCAAGCGGCCCGAGCCCCTGGTGCCCCGTCATCTCACCTTCGAGGTCGATGAGCGACTCGGCCCGGACGGGCGAGTCGTGACGCGGTTCGACGACGCGCAGGCGCGAGCGGTCGCCGAAGAGGTCGCAGGGTCCGGTGTCGAAGCCGTCGCCGTCTGCTTTCTGCACTCCTGGCGCAACGCCGCCCACGAGGAGCGGATGGGTGAGCTTCTCTCTGAGGTCGTGCCGCGCGCGTTCGTGACGCTGTCGCACCGATTGCTGCGCGAGTACGGCGAGTACGAGAGGACCTCGACGAGCGTCATCAACGCGTACATCGGCCCACCCATTCGCGCCTATCTCGGATCACTCGAGCGCCTGCTGGCCGCGCGGCGTTTCGACGGGCGGTTTCTCATCATGCAGTCGAACGGCGGCGTCATGACTCCCGCCGTGGCGGGCGGGCACCCCGTGGCGATGCTGGAATCGGGGCCCGTTGGAGGATTCATGGCGGCGGCGCGCGTGGGGAAGCTTCTGGGATACACAAACGTCATCGGGTTCGACATGGGCGGCACGACGGCGAAGACGAGTCTGGTCACGGGAGGAGAGCCGCGCATGGCTCACGGCTACCACATCGGCGGTTACGCGAGCGGACAGCCTGTCATGCTGCCCGTCGTCGATACCGTGGAAGTGGGCTCCGGGGGCGGAAGCATCGCCTGGGTGGACGGCTTTGGCTCTCTTCAAGTTGGTCCGCGGAGCGCGGGCGCCGAGCCCGGTCCTATCTGTTACGGGCAAGGGGGCACGGAGCCGACGGTCACGGATGCGAACCTGGTGCTGGGGCGATTGTCGGAACGGGCCCTCCTCGACGGCGAGATGACGCTCGCGTGCGACGCGGCACACAGGGGCCTCGAGACGACGATCGCGGCGGCATTGGGTCTGACGCCCGTCGAAGCGGCCCGCGCGGTGATCCGGATTGCGGTCACGAAGATGTCTCTGGCCGTGCGTGAGGTCTCGGTCGAGCGCGGCTACGATCCCCGCGATTTCGCGATGGTGGCGTTCGGAGGCGCCGGGCCGCTCCACGCGGTGGAGGTCGCACGCGAGCTCCACATCCCGACCGTCATCGTGCCCAACGTTCCCGGACAATTCTCCGCCGCCGGCATGCTGCTGGCCGACCTGAAGCACGACTACGTGCGCACGTTCTACCAGGAGCTCGATACCGCCGACCTCGGGGAGCTTCTTCGGCTCGCGAAAGAGCTCGTCGACGAAGGGCGGCGGACGCTCCAGGGCGAAGGGGTCTCGAGCCAAACCATGGAGTTTCGCTACGTGCTCGAGATCCGCTATGTGGGGCAGGAGTTTACCCTCCCCATCGAGGTGCCTCCCGGGGCGCTCGCCGGAGCCGAGCGCGAGAACATCCGTGCTCGATTCAACGACAACCACGACCGCCAGTTCGGCTATCGGGATAACGAGCGGCCGGTCGAGATCGTGAATCTGCGCGTCACCGCGGTCGGGCGCCGGGAGATCCGAGACGTCCTCGCGCTTTCACCCCCGCCGCCGGGAGGTCGAGTCGAGCCGGCGGAAACGCGCCCGGTGGTGCTCGAAGACGGAACATTCGTCGCATGTCCGGTATACCGGCGCGACGGGTTACCCGAAGGCTTCGAGCTCTCGGGCCCCGCCGTCATCCAGGAGTATGGCAGCACCACCCTTCTGTTCCCGGGAGATTCGGCCAGAGTGTCCCCGAGCGGCGAGCTCGTCATTCGCGTTGGCTCCCTGGAGAGCGGCGTATGATTCGGTCGCGGCAATGAGCATCGACCTCGTCACTCTCGAAGTCATCCGGAACATGCTTCCGGCGATCGCAAACGAGATGTCCTACGTGCTGCAGCGGGCGTCCTTCAACATGATGATTTACGAGGTGCGCGACTACTGCTGCGCGCTTCTCGATACCCGTGGCCGGCTCCTCTCGCAAAACGTTGGAGGCGTGTCGCATTTCGTCTCGGACCTTGGAGTCGTCATCCGAGACGGAGTCGCGCGGTACGGGCCTGGCGCATTCGAGCCCGGCGACGTCGTGATCACCAACCATCAAAGGGTCGCGGGACAGCATCTCAACAACGTTCTCATCTACACGCCGTGCTTCTGCGAAGACGAGCTCTTCGGCTTTGCCGCGGTGCGGGCCCATTGGATCGATGTCGGAGGTCTCAGCACCGGGTTCGGAGCGGCGAGCGCGCGGGACCCGTGGATGGAGGGCCTGCAGCTCGATCAGATCAAGCTCTACGAAGCGGGACGGCTCGACGACAAGGTATGGCGGATCGTGAGCGACAACATCCGCTTCCCCGAATCTTCGATGGGAGACCTGCGCTCCCAGATCGCGGCCTGCCAGCTCGGGGAGCGACGCATCGCCGAGATCGTGGATCGCTACGGCCGCGAGGTCGTGGAAGAGGCGATCGAGCGCATCTTCGATCAGAGCGAGGCGCGTTGCCGTGCCGTCGTCGCGAAGCTCCCCGATGGCGAGTACACCGCCGAGTCCCGGCTCGGAGGTCATCCGCTCGACGGCAACGAGCCCGTTCGGATCAAAGCAAGAGTCGTCGTGCGCGGGAGTGACATGATCATCGACCTGACGGGATGCTCGCTCCAGAGACGGGGTCCCATCAACGGGCGGACCATCGCGGCCGCGGTCATTGCCTACAAGGCCATCACCACGCCCGATCTCCCCGTGAACGAAGGCACCTTTCGCGCTCTTCGCGTCGAGATCCAGGAAGGTAATTTCATGATGGCGACCCATCCCGCGGCGATGGCGGGCTGGGGCCGAGCGCTCCCGACGGTCGTCGATACGATTCTGAAAGCGCTCGCCGACGCGATTCCCGAGGCGATACCGGCGGCGCACCTCGGTGTGCTCGGCGGGCCCGTCGTCTTCTTCGGGACCGACCCGGTGCGCGGCAAGCGTTTCGTCACCCAGAGCATCGAAGGAGGAGGCTGGGGAGGGCGGCCTTTCGAGGACGGCGAGTGCGCGACCGTATCGATTTGTCAGGGCGACGTGCGCAACGCACCCATCGAGAAGATGGAGCTCCGATGGCCGGTTCTCGTCAAGCGACGAGAGCTTCGGCCCGACTCCGGAGGACCGGGAAAGTTTCGCGGAGGGCTCGGCTTGCGAACGGAAGTACTCGGGCTCGCCGAGGGTAGCTGGACGCTTGCCGACACCGGACGCCGCGCGTTTCCCCCGTGGGGGTTGCAAGGCGGCAAGGAAGGCCTCCCTTCCGATAGCCTGATGAAGCTCCCGGGCGAGACCGAGCACCACCACGTCGACGTCACGAGACATCCCGTCCCCGAGGGCACGGAGGCGATGCTGGTGACGGCGGGCGGCGGCGGCTGGGGAAATCCTCTCGAGCGCGACCCCGAGCGCGTGCGCTTCGACGTGATCGAAGGCTACGTTTCCCTCGAAGCGGCTCGTCGCGACTACGGCGTCGTTCTG
>DASPGQ010000798.1 GCA_035620555.1 Vicinamibacteria bacterium | reverse complement strand
GGAGACGGGGGTGAGAATGGCGAGACAGGTGCTGAGGCTCCCTTTCTCAAGGCCCGAGATTTCTGGTTCAACACATCGCGCCAGCGCTTAGGTGAAAGTACGGACATGGTTAATAGGCATAATTGTACTTTATGAGGTAATCTAGTACACTTCATGAGATGCCAGCCGCGGAACTCCTGACCGTCGAAGAAGTCGCGAAACGCTTGCGCTGTCATCCGCAAACCGTGCGGCGGTACATCTGGTCGGGCAAGCTCGGTTACGTGAAGGTCGGCGGTATGGTGCGAGTGCCCGAATCTGCTCTCGAGCGAACGATTGCAGAGGTCGGACAACCGACGCCGATCGACGACAGAAACAAGGGGGTCGATGCTCTCCGAGCGGTCGTTCAATCTCGGAGAGCTAGCCCCGAGGATGTGGCGGAGCTCGAGCGCCTGATCGTCGAGGGTGAGCAAGCAGCCGATTGGGGCTCCCCCGTTTGACCGATCTCCTGCTCGACACGCCGGCGGTCAGTGCCGCCATGGCCGGCAACGAGCAGCTCGACGCCTTCCTTGGAAAACTCGAACCGAGAACGGAGATCTTTACATCCGTGATTGTGGAGGGTGAGGTGCGTTTCGGTCTCGCG
The DNA here is from genome assembly GCA_035620555.1 of Vicinamibacteria bacterium. Lineage (NCBI taxonomy): Bacteria > Pseudomonadati > Acidobacteriota > Vicinamibacteria > Vicinamibacteria bacterium. The sequence goes on along the minus strand of DASPGQ010000798.1, from coordinate 8,275 downwards.
CGGCTTGCGAAAGGCCATCGGAAAGAGAATCTGACCTCGGCGTTCGAAGACGTGATTTCGACTCTTCACGACATTCTTCCGGCATCACGAGATATCGCGGAGGATTATGGCCGGCTGAAGGCACTGCTCTGGGATTCGGGAACGCCAATCGGAGAGAATGACATATGGATCGCTGCGACGGCACGCGTGCGCGGGCTCCGCGTACTGACCAGTGACCCGGACTTCGGTGCGATTCCGGACTTGAGCGTGGCGAGCTGGTCCTAGCGAACTCGATAGATTGAGTAACGGTCTCCTATCTGATGGACCTTGTACACGACGCCGCTCGCTTCCATATGGGCCTCGTCGAGCTGCCAGTAGACCTCGCGGAGAGAAGGATCGAGAACGATCACCGAGAACCCGAGCTGGATCACCGCCCGCCGCATTGCCACGGGATCGCCGGAGAGGAAGAGCTGCCGCAGCTCGCGGCTGAAGGAGCGGCGATCTTCGCGTGGCAGAACCCGGATGCCGGAGAGCACTCTCCGACCGGTCAGCGCGGCCACCCACTCGCCAGTGTCGTTGCCCGTCAGAACGATCTCGTCGCCGTCGGTTTGGGCTAGCAACCAGCGCTGGAGTCGCTCGATGGAGGTATCGGCCGGATACTGAAAGCTGGGGTAGTAGAGAGGATCCACCCGCAGGGGATGCCAGAGAAAAACGGCGCTCTGGGGCAGAAGGAAAAGGACCACTAGGGCGAAAGCGCGCGGTTCGGCCGGAAGAGACGACCACCACCGATGCGCGCGGTGAGCATCTTGTGCGTCGGTCTCGAGACGAGCACCGAGCCAAAGGGCGGCATGATAACCGCCGACTCCAGCCAGGATCGCCACGCTGATGCGAAGCAAATGAAAGACACCGTCCGGCTCGAAATAAAGGCCGCGGGAGAACGTTAGCGCCAGGAGACCCCAAAGCGCGTAGGCCGCGACCACGAGGGATACGAGACCTCGATCGAGGCGGTTCCCTCGACGCCACACAAGAGGAACGGCGAGAACGGCCAGGACGAAGATCCATTCCATGTCTGCCGACAAGGTGAACAGATCGCGGAAAGCGAGCCGGTAGGCAACCGCTTCGTCCGGGGAGGGACCGCGTACGAGCAGATCGCCTCGAAGCCAGGCGAGACATTGGGGCAGAGCAATCAAGGTGGCTATCGGAATCGCGATCCAGCGGAAGGAGCGCTCCGAGCGGGGGAGCCTTTTCTCGACAATCTCGAGCGAGACCAGGGCAACGAGCGCCCAGAGAAGGACGGTCAGATCGATCCAACCCACGAGGCCGAGGAGCAGTGAGGCGATCGCAATGCCCCGGCGACCCGCGCGCCAGCAAATGGCCAGGGCCAGCACGGCCACCAGCAGCGCCGCGGCGCGGTACGGGGCGATGAAGAACGTCCGAAAGACGAGCCCAAAAGGACGAAACACATCGAGTGGAAGCGACGAAGCGAAGACGGCGGCGAAGGCCGCGGTTGCAGCTTCCCACCGGTCATGTCCCGCGATGGACATAGCGAAGAAGAACCCGAGGGGCGCGAGCCCCAAAAGGATCAGTGGAGCGAGCTCGTGGAGATGTTGGACCAGGGGAACGTCGCGGCCCGCCACGGTTCCGACGAGGAAGCTCCAGGCGGGTCGTGGACTTCGTCGGCCTGCGATCCACGATTCGTCGACACGCCCACTCGCAGCCCCTGACGTCACCGTTGCCAGCTCGAAGGCTGCCGGTGAGCCGGGCTGAAGGCCGTACGGTTGCTGGAGGGGTAACCAGGTGAAGAGCCAGAGCACCCCGCCCATCAGCACCATCCCCAGAAGCGGCGGTACGACCGATCTTTGCCGCAGGGCCCACCAGAGCGTGCCAGCGACGAGGCCCGCCAGGAGATAGCGAAAGGCGACGAAATGAACGCTGAACGTATCGCCGATCACGGTGGTGCCTGGCTCGCGCCCGAAACTCGAATCGCGAAGATCCGGAGCCCGTCCCGCCGGTAGAGGATCCGGAGCCAGGGCATCGATTCGACGGACACTGGATCGGCGCCCAGGGCCTCGAGGTAGGCGGGATCGATGGCCAGGTGGCTGACTCCGAAACGCGTTTGTGCTTCACGGAAGGCGGCTTCCTCTCCTCCGACGATCATCCGCCGCTCGAGATCGACTCGCTCTTCGAAATCGAAGGTGGGACGAAAATTGGCCGTGGTGAGAACTCGTCTTCCCGAGAGCGAAGCGATCCAGAGCGAAGTGGCGCCGCCCGCGACGAAGACCGCATCCGGCGAGGTCTCGTCGCGAATCCACCGGGCCATCTCCACCATCTGATTCGGCAGGGGAGACAGCGCGAGCTCGTAGTAGCGGTCCATCTTCAACGGGTTCCACCAATAGGGGAACGTTTGAGGAAGGAGCAGGACCAAACCCAGGCAAAGGGCGCGCGACGAAGCCTTTCCTTCCAGGGCAAGCGACTCGCGCGCTTTGCGCCACAGAAAGAAGGCGCCGGATCCCGCAGCCAACGTCAGAAGAAACCGGGAATAGAAGTAAAACTCGTCCGGCTCGATGATCTTGTCGACCGCGAAGAGTACGAGATAGCCGGCCCAACCGAGCACGCAGCCGGCGAGAAGAGAGAGCCAGACGAGATCCGACCCGAGACGGCGTTTCACCATACCCGCGATTCCGATGAGAGAGAGGAGAAAAAGGGCGCCGTGCTCGTATCCGACGGCAAAGACGTTGTAGAAGCCCTCCTCGTAGCCTAATTGAAGCCATACTTTCTCAGCGACGGCCCCGCCGTGGCCCCAGTGGAAGTTGGATACGAGGAAAAGGACGTAGGGTAGGGCGGCCATAAATGACAGCGAGACCGCCGAGAGGACCCGCTTCGTCTGTGCCGGCCGGCCCAGACCGTGCGCGACGAAGGGGTAGCAAAGAAGCCCGGCGACCACGAAGCTCCAGTGCATCAGGAACACCCAGCTGAGGGCGGATAGAAGAGCGGCACCGGCAAGGGCTCCGGTCCATCGGCCAGGACGGCTCACGGCGCGAACGATCCACGGCAGAATGACGAAGCCGAGCACGTGGTTCGGCTTGAGGAGGAAGTTCATCGGCCAGAAGGAGCGGAACACGCCGAACTGTTCGTAAGGGGAGGAATTGAGGAGGAGGACGAAGAAGACGAGGAGAGCGGCCTCGAAGCGACGCTCGTCCCCGACGCCTTCGCCAGCGTTTGCGTCGCGAAAGCCGAAGTACAGCGACGATGCGAGCAAGACCATGACGATCGGCGTGAAGTAGGGGTAGAAGGCGAGAACGTTCTCCGGCCGACCGAGCGAGACCGTTTTCAGAACGAGACGCCAGAACGGCTCCAGATCGGCGGCTGCCACCTGATAGCTCTCGAACGGCGAATGTCCGGTCGCGGCGGTCGCTCCCATGGCCACGTTGAACATGCGGTCGAAGGGCGGGGCGAACGCGTAGAGTCTCTCTAAGGGCCACTCGAGGACGAACCACGAGTAGAGGGCCAAACCGACCGCTCCGGCCGCCAGGAGCCCGGCATGGGGCATGCGAGCCAGGAGCCACAAGAAAGCGACGTACAGCAGTACGAACCCATATCGTGCGGCGAGGAAGAACGAGGGCAAATCGGAGAACGGGACGGGTGGCGCGTCGCTCATGCCGATGTCCCCGGGAGCCGGGGCATCGAGACATCGGAACCGGTCGATCTCATCGAGAGGGCTCATTGTAGGGAGTCGCGGGACGGCCGGTCAATTCGCGATTGGTTGACAGAGGATCGAAAGCTGGGATAACTTTACCTATCCGGTGAGTTTCTGCCGCGGGATTCGCTTCGCATGTCGGGACGCCTAGTACCCTGGCGTCTCGCGACGGAAAAATCACCCTACCCCCCACCCCCTTCGAGAGGCGGTGTGAAGCACCGCACAGTTTTTGTGTCTAGGGCGCGTCGTGGGGCTCCCATCGCCGCGCTATTCACAGGAGAGGGCTCTTTGAAAGAAGTCTTTCGTTTATTCAATCTGTTAATCGCAACCATTCTCGTTCTCTCGTTCGCCCCCATCGCGTGGGCGAGCCTCCTGCCGGGACCGATCCTGAATCCGGCCGGCACCCAATGGTACGTCCGGGGTGCCCACAACACGGCCCTGAACCAGTACCTCGTGGTCTGGGCGGACGGTAACAACACCGACCTCCAGATCCGGGGACTGCGGCTCGACTCGAACGGGGCTCAGGTTCCTCCCGGCAACATCCTCATGATCAGCGACGGCGACAGCGCCACGGTGACACCGGATGTCGCCTACAACAGCACTCGGAACGTCTACCTGGTCGTCTGGACGGACGCCGAAACCGGGGCTGGCGACGTCTACGGACAGTTCCTGGACGCCTCGGGCAACCGGATCGGGGTCACGGAGTTTTTCATCGGCGGCGGTGCCGGCGACCAGACGCTTCCCCGAATCGCTTACAACCCAACGGACGACCTTTTCATGGTGACCTGGGGAAGACGAGGGGGTGTGGTCAACGCCCATATCGGCGTGCAGATGGTCGACGGCGATCCGAATGCCCCGAGCAACCTCGTGGGCGGCGGCCTTACCTTCGACCTCAGCAGCAATCCTCTGATTCCTCACTCTCCTCATGTCGATTGGAATCCCGTCTCCCAGCGTTTTCTGCTCGTCTGGACCGGCTTTCAGGGCGAGAGCAGTAATGACGTCCGAATTCGCTATTTCGACGGTCAAGGCATTCCCCTATCCAACATCACGATCATCAGGTCGAATGGGCAGCGTCCCGTGGTGGCCGCGAACTCGCGAACGGGGGATTTCCTGATTGCCTACGAGACGGGACAGCCTGGAATCAATTTCAACGTTCGAGCCCAGATTTGGGACGGCTCAGGAGACCCTCTGGTGGGCGAGTTCAATATCGCAACCCAGGGCAGTCCCATCCCCGAGTGGCGTCCCCATGCGGCTTACAATCACTTTGCGGACCGGTACTTCGTGACTTACGCGAAAGGAAGGGGGTGCGGAGGTCCCTGCGACGACGTGCTCGGGAATACGATTACGTCCACCGGGATCGTCGAGGGGGTCATCGGGGTCGCCAATGATGATTTCCTCCAGGACCACGGCTCTGACGATGGATTCGGGTCTTGGGGCGATCTCGTCGCGAGCTCGACGCAACCGCGTTTCCTCGAGCTCTACCAGGTCGGAAACGATAACATCAACGGTGGCATCCTGACTCTGGCCGCTGTCGCGGCTGCGGATCTCTCGCTCACCAAGAACAACGGTGTCGATTTCGTGGAACCGAACGACACCGTGACCTATACCCTGGCCGCTACGAATGCCGGGCCTTCGCCGGTGATGGGGGCGACGGTCACCGACATGTTCCCGGCCGATCTGACGGGGTGCTCTTGGAGCTGTTCCGCCAGTGGCGGAGCGAGCTGCACCGCGGGCCCGGTGAACGGCAACTTGATGGATACGATCGATCTGCCGGTAGGAGGCATGGCAACTTACACCGCCACCTGCACGTTCACCGGCGGCGAGAACGACGAGATTACGAACACCGCCACGATATCGCCCCCGGCGGGCGTTACCGAGCTCAATCCCGCCAACAACAGCGCGAGCGACACGGATGTCGTCCTCGGCGTCTTCGGTACCTGCGGTTTTGCGAATCATTTGCTCTTGAGCGACAGCGTTCTGAACGCCGTGCAAACGATCACCGCGTGTCAAACTTTGACTCTGGGCCCCAACCTCCAGATCGTGTCACCGGCCGGGCTGACTTTGCGAGCCGGCGAAAGTGTGATACTCGACGATGGCTCGTCCATTGGGAACGGTGCGACGCTCACGGCTGAGATCGATCCGGCCTTGGCCCCGTGACGCCGCAACTATTCGATGGATGAGCTCGGAGCGGGAGCGGCGAATGCCTCCACGAGCTGACGTCCGGCGCGTGAACGACTAGCCTAACGGGGTCACCTCAGCTGGTTGGGCCGATTTCGAGGGCTAGCCCGTTGCCCGCCCGCGCCGAGTTCTCGATGTGGCTCAGGACCCGGCTCATCGGGATGCTCACCAGGTGCGTTGCGTCACCCTTGGGCTCGGGGAAGAGGTGAAGGGTGAGCCTCGCGGTACGCGGGTCGTCGAAGCCGGCTTTCTCCTCAGCAGTGAGGAAGCCCAGCAAGAAGACGCGCGAGTCGGCGAGCTTGTGCGTCTCGAACGTGCGGAGGTCCCGCTGCCGAAACAGAGGAAAGTTCGGCTCCGCGGGCGAATAAGTGAAGCCATAGACGCCGTCGGGAAGCCGTTCGACGCCACCGCCGCTCTCGTCTTCCGTGAGAGGCCTGAGCGCGCGTGCGGCGCGAGCTTGCTCGAACTGACGCTGTGTTTCTTCGGTCAAAGGCACGGGATTGCTGAGTTGAGCCATGTCGGGCATTCTAGCGAGAATCGCATTTCACCAGCAAAAGGCCCGCTGGCTTGGACGCGACGGTGCGAAATGGGCTGGCGCCGCCAGTCCCCGAAGGTTAGGCTAGCAGGAGTGATGTCCAAATGCATCCCACCCTGTGCGAGCCGAGCGTTCGACTGGTCCCACCAAGGCTTGACGGGTAGAGTGATGTCTGCACGGCGCTTGGGAACGAACGCAAAGACGCCTAGTCGGAGATGTGCAAGGGAACGTGTAGGGCTGAAATGAGCTTTGCGCCGTTGCGCTCTTTCGCCGTCGCGTTTTTTCTGAGCTCGGTCCTCGCGCTTCACCTGGGATGCGATGCGGCGGAGGAGAACCTGGCGCCCGCCCCTCCTCCGGCGGCGGAGGAGTCGGAACGGAGCGACCAGAAGAAGATCATCGCCTTCGGCGACAGTCTGACCGCTGGCTTCGGGATCGGTCTCGACGAAGCCTACCCCGCGGTGCTCCAGGAGATGATCGATCGGGAAGGCTACCGTTACGAAGTCATCAATGCCGGTGTTTCCGGAGAGACGAGCGCGGGAGGGGTCCGCCGTCTTTCCTGGGTTCTCGATCAGCGTGAGGTCGAGGCAATCGTCCTGGCTCTCGGAGGCAACGACGGCCTCCGCGGACTGCCACCGCAGGAGATGAAGAAGAACCTCGCGACCCTGATCGAAGAAGCGAAATCGCGCGACATCACCGTACTGTTAGCCGGCTTCGAGGCCCCTCCGGACGCCAGGGATCGGTACGTGCGAGATTTCGTCGCCGTTTTTCCCGAGCTCGCCCAGGAGCACGACGTCACCCTGATGCCGTCGCTGCTCCAGGGCGTCATCGGAGTCTCGGAGCTCAACCAACCCGATGGCAAGCACCCCAATGCCGAGGGCGCGCGGGTGGTGGCCGAGAACGTCTGGTCGTACTTGAAGCCTCTCTTGACGACGCCATGATACGGCTCCAAGGCGTTACCAAAGTCGTTCGCAGCGGAACCGAGGAGCTCACCATTCTCCGGGCGCTCGATCTCGAGGTTCCCGCCGGTCAGTTTCTCTCGGTGGTGGGTCCGTCGGGAAGCGGCAAGTCGACATTGCTGGGGCTCATGGCGGGGCTCGACGCGCCGACGTCGGGACTCATCCAAATCGATGGCGAAGACCTCTCCGGCCTGAGCGAAGACCGGCTCGCGAGGCTTCGGGGCGAGAAAATCGGGTTCGTCTTCCAGTTCTTCCACCTTCTTCCTTCTCTGACGGCGTTCGAGAACGTTCTCGTGCCGATGGAGATCGCCGGGATCGCCGGCGCCGAGGCGATGTCGCGAAAGCTGCTCGACGAGGTCGGTCTGTCGGACCGAGCGCATCACTATCCATCGCAGCTTTCCGGAGGCGAGCAGCAACGTGTGGCGCTCGCCCGGGCGCTGGCGAACGATCCTCCCATCCTTCTCGCCGACGAGCCGACGGGGAACCTCGATGCCGCCAATGGCCGGCACATCGTCGAGATCCTCCTCGATATCCACAAGAGCCGTGGGACGACCATCGTGCTCGCTACCCACGACCCGGAGTTGGCGGCCCAGTCGGACCGGGTCCTCGTCCTTAAAGGCGGATCGGTCGAGCGGATCGAAGAGCCGGCCCGGCCGAGGCGCGCAACTCTCTCGTCATCCTGGCAGCGATGAAATTCGTCTTCCGCATGGCGGTTCGGGAGATACGCTCCTCGATCGGCCGCCTCATGTTCTTTTTCCTCTGTATCGCCATCGGGGTTGCGTCGATGGTGGCGCTGCGCTCGGTGATCCAGAGCGTGGGTGCCGCCCTTCTGCAGGAGTCCAAGACTCTCACCGCGGCCGACGTCCTCATCTGGACGGAGCGGCCGTTCAGCGAGAACGCGCTCTACATCATCGACGAGAAGCTCGAGCG
>DASPGQ010000797.1 GCA_035620555.1 Vicinamibacteria bacterium | reverse complement strand
TCGCGGTCCAGGCTGAGATGCAAGATCGTTCCCCGCGGAAGCTCGGTATCGGCGCTGGTCTCGGCACCGTGCTCGGGGCGGTCGTCGGCGGGAAAAAGGGAGCGGTCATCGGCGCCGTCGTCGGAGCCGGAGGAAGTGTTCTGGCGACGGAAGGCAACGAGACGCGGTTTATCCAGGCCCATCTCCCTGGACCCGATGGAGAGCCAGTGGGGCGCGGCGTGCCCGACCCAGAGACGATCGATGAGATGTGGCGACCTCACGCATCGCAGATGGGCCAGGACATCTGGGGCCTCGGCACGATTCTCTCCACCAGCAACAACGGAGGAGGGTTCGTCGTCGGTCACGACGGCAACAACGAGCCCGCGATCAACACTGCTGCACGCTTCAATCCCCGAACCGGCAACGGCATCGTGATGCTGGAGACGGGCAACCCGCTCCTCGCGACGGAAATCGCGGGCGAGTGGGTGTTCTGGGAGACGGGAAACGTTGACTTCCTGACGCTGACCATCAGCGCACCCCGGATGTTCAGGACAGTGGCTTACGGCGGCCTCGTGATCCTCCTCGCCGGTTTGCTCGCCGCCTGGCGGCTCCGGCGCGCGGCACGCCTCGCCACCGCCCGCGCGTGAACGAGGAGCGTCTCGTCAAGAATGTTACGAGGCGGGACGCGGTCGGCACGGCCGACCGATGATTCTGGCCCGGCCGCCTGTCTAACCGAGTGAACGTCGCAGGGCGATTCGCGTTGGCGAAGAGAGCACCGTAAGCTGTGCAAGTTGAAGAAGCTCAATATCGGGCACAGCGGACCACCTTAGGACCCGCCGCGAGGTGTAGCGCATCTTGCCTCGGCGAACCTCGGGGTGCAGCGTACGCTTTCGCCGACAGGGCATCAAGCGCGATCGCGGCCTTCGAGAATCCTGGACTCGAGTGCTGCCGTAGGCGAGGCTACGAGTTGACTTGACCGGACGACCAAGAATCAGTTAAGGAGGCGAGCAGATGATGGACGCTACAGTGGAGCGGCGGCGTGATCTCGGCGAGACCGATGCTGGGTTGAACATGTGAAGCCCAGGGCCGACCAGCTGAGGAGGGTGAAGCATGGCGGTCGAATCGGGGGATCGGGTAGGGCTCCTTGGCGCCACGGGAGCCATCGGCAAGTGTGTCGCCGCAGCGCTGAGAGAGCAAGGCCGAGCCTACCGCGCCGTCGGGAGATCGCGGACCACTCTGGAGAGCGTGTTCGGTGGCGATCCCCTGGCGGAAGTGGCCACCTGGGATCCGGAAGACGAGGCGACGATTCGTGAGGCTCTGCGGGGCATCGCCGCGGTCGTATATCTGGTGGGCGTGCCCTACACGGATTTTCATCTACACCCCGTCCTGATGCGCCGCGTCATCGATGCCGCCATCGAGGAGAAGGTCGACCGCCTGCTCTTGATCGGAACGTTGTACGTCTTCGGTAAGCCACAGGGCGCTCGCGTGACCGAGGATCATCCCAGAGAGCCCCATACCTTCAAGGGTCGCAAGCGCAAGGAGCAGGAGGATCTTGTTCTCGCGGCTCACACCAGCAGCCGGATCCGGACTACGGTGCTACGCCTACCGGATTTCTACGGTCCGGGCGTCGAACGAAGCCTGCTCAGCGACCTCTTCTCGGCAGCGAAGCAAAACCGGCGAGCAAAACTGCTCGGACCGATCGAACGGCCGCACGAGTTCGTATTCGTGCCGGACGTGGGTCCGGTGGTGGCAAAGCTGCTAGACACTGAAGCGGCGTTCGGGCGGGCGTGGAACCTGGGAGGCGCCGGTGTGACGACGCAGCTCGAGCTCGCGCGGCAAGCCTACGGCGGGCGTCCGCGCTACATCGTTGCGGGCAAGACGATGTTGCGTCTTCTGGGTCTTTTCGACCCCTTTCTGCGGGAGTTCGTCGAAATGCACTACTTGCTGGCGGAACCTCTCATCGTCGATGACTCAGCGCTCCAACGTCTGATCGGAAACATTACGAAGACGCCATATAGCGAGGGCGTGCGGCAGTCGCTAGCCGCGGCCGGTCCAGGAGACGGGCGCTCCAAGAGCGCAGCCTGAGTGTGGACAGTGAAGTAGGTGAACAGGAACGTCCGCGAGCCGGGAGTGAACGGGGTTTCCTCGTCGCCCGCGACCCAGATCTCGAGGCCTTCGATCTCGTTGGCGACGCCAAAATCGATGGGAACGTAAATGGATTGCGACAGCGTCCGCGACGTCGACTCAGAGGAAAGCGACAGGAGAACGGTGAACACGACGTCGTCGTCCGTAAAGCATACTGTGCGAAGAATAATTTCCCTACCCCTGTCCGCTGAAGAGCTCTCCCCTCAGTACTCCCACCAGAAGCCGTCCGCGACTTTCAGATGAATGAAGACCGTTCCGGGATCGTCGACCTCTCCCCAGATCTCCTTGTGCTTGGGATGATCCGCCGACCCGAAATACTTTCTGCCAAAGGCCGCATAGAGCTTGGCCCGCAGCTTCCCGTCGGTCACCTCCTCGGCGTTGCCGTGCACCGACAGGCCCTTGTACTTGCCCTTCGCGCCGCCATCGATGGCCCAGCCGACGCGCGGCCGCCTCTTCATGGCTTTCCATTTGGCGCTTCTGGACCCGGTGCCGATGTAGTACTGCCGATCGAGAATGACGAACCAGACAGGTACGACGCGTGCTGCGCCGCCATCGGTCCAGGCGATTCGAAGCAGCTCCTGCTTCTCGATGAACTCTTTCAGAGTCGAGGATAATCGCTTCATCGGAGACACTCCTCTTCAGAACGTGGATCGCGCCATCGCGTTCTACGTCTTGCGCTCGCGCTCGTGGCTCGGTGCATCGCTCAGGGACCACAGGTTGCCCACGAGACCGCTCAGCGGTGGGCTCGTTTGGACGGAGTATCGCATCGAACGCAGGCCCCTGGCGTGACGCTCGAGGTCTGAGAAGTCACCTTCGGTGGAGCAGTTCTTTGTGTGCATCATGGTGCATGACCGGCAAGGCCGCCCGCACCGCGAAACGAAAGTGCCTTGACACTGACTCTCCTGCTTTCGCCGCGCACTGTCAAGCCTGATGCCGATCATCTGAAAACGCGGAATCTGTAACAGAATTCCAAAGTGAGTGATTCACAAGATCAAGCCGGTTATAGAATTGTTGCAGGTCATGATAGGACTCCTTCACCACAGGACCGATTTCGTCATCGCCAACACAATCTCGGCCGGTCTCCGGGGGAAGATTCCACAAGAGGCGGTGCGGAACCAACGTCAAACCCCCGCGAATCAGAAAGGAATAGATCACAGTGGTTACGAGGTCCGTGATCATTCTGCTGGCGTTGACCGTCACTGAGCGTCCGGATCAAGAGGAGAAGGTATTGGAGGACGTTAAGATGTACGGGCTCATTGGCAAGATCATCGCCACACCGGACCAGCGCGATGCGCTGATCGAGATCCTGCTGGCAGGCACGAAAGACATGCCTGGCTGCGTGAGCTACATCATTGCGAAAGACGAGAAGGACGCCGATGCGATATGGGTCACTGAGGTCTGGGAGAGCAAGGATGACCACGAGGCGTCTCTCGCGCTCCCGGCCGTACGGCGGGCGATCGCCCGGGGCAAGCCGTTCATCGCCGGGTTTGGCGAGCGCTTCGTCACCATGCCGATGGGAGGCCATGGTTTGGTCGGACCAAAGAAGTGAAGTCATCAGACGAGGACACAAAGCAAGTAAGGTAGCGCGCCCGGGCCTGTGGAATCCCCTGGTGGTTCGCCGAAGAGGACACGCTCACGAGGATCCGAAACGCGATGGCGATGACAGCCAATCCCTGTTTCATGACGATCGCCCGAAAGTTCTCGAAGGCAGGGCCCGATTCAAGTAGAGGTGAGCTGAAGCTGAAGCGCCGCTCGGAGAGCGACGATACGAATCGAGCTTATCCGTTATCCACTCGGCTCGGCTCGAGGCAAGCGCGCCAGTGCCATCCGGGTCGCGCCCACCACGAGAACGGGCATGAGCAGGAAATTCGCGACCGGGACGAGGAGCGTCGCTAGCCCGCCGAGGCCGAAGCCGATGCTTTCGATGCGGTGCTGCCGGTGCCACCGGCGGCGATTTCCGAAGTCGAGGCCGTGGCGCGCCAGGGTAGAGTCGGTTTGCTGGAAAGCGAGGCTGTGCGCCGCCCAGAGAAGGGCGAGCGGCGGGCCGGCGATTGGGACCAGCCCGAGCACGATGACGAAAGGGGTGCGTGAAAGAAAATAGAGGGCACCTTTGAGTGCCTGGATCATCTCCCAGCGGATGCCTCGGGCCGGGTCCACGAGCTCACCGCGCAGCTGGTGCTCAACCTTCCGCGACAAGAGTTCCTGGAAGGGCGCGGTCAGAAGGAGCGCAACGCCGAGTCCTGCAACGGCGCCGCCCAGGACCGCCGCAAACCGCGCGCCGACGCTCGCGGCGGAGACCCAGAGGCTTTCCCCTTCGATGACACCGTTGGCCAGCGCCGGGCCGATCCAGAATCCGGCCGCCAGACCCACACTCACGAGCAGAACCGTCGCCACCGCCGGGAGCAGCGAGAGAGGCCAGAGAGACGGGCGCTTCAAGAGATAGACGAAGCTGGAAAGCGCGTACCAAACCCCGCTCGTCAATGCAACGGCGAGCCTCACGAGTCGAGTCCGGTGCTTCATCGGCAATTCTTAGCACGATTCCTGGTCTGGATCGGGATCGCTCCGGCTCGAGTTGCCAGTTACTGCAATCGCTCGAACCGTAACTTTCGGGAAGGGATGGAATGTGGATCGTGGTTTGGTTGGAATTATACAGACCTATCTGTATCATCTGAGAATACTGACAGGTCTGTATAATTGTCAGGAGAGAGAAACTCGTAAGGAGGTCGTTTGGCTGGAAAAGGGAAAGCGTCACCTCGGGATCGCCTGCTCGACACAGCCGGAGACCTCTTCCAGCGCTATGGCTTTCGAGCGGTGGGCATCGACCGGATTCTGTCGGAGTCTGGCGTCGCGAAGATGACGCTCTATCGTCACTTCGCGTCCAAAGACGAAATGATCGCCGCCTACCTGGAGCGAACCGACGCGCGGTTCTGGGCGTGGGCCGAATCGGCGATGGAGCGCGCTGATTCCGCCGAGGCGAAGCTCAGGAGTCTGTTCGATGCCGTCGGCAAGCTCGCGTCGAGCCCGGAGTGTCTAGGCTGCGTGTTTCAGGGCGCAGCCATGGCGTTTCCCGAGCTCGAGCACCCGGCCCATCAGGTCGCTCTGCGGCACAAAATGGCCGTTCGCCGCCGCCTGGCCGATCTCGCCCGAGAGGCCAAGCTGCGCGATCCCGAGGAGCTAGCGGCGCAACTCGCGCTTCTCATGGACGGCGCCTGGATCGGCGCGCGAACGTTTCGGGAGCGCGATAATCCCGCAGCGGGCGTGGTGGCAGGGGCGAGAGCGCTCATCGAAGCTCACCGCGCGGTGCGTCAATGAACCGGCTTGGCGGCGCCCTCAACGACGCGCCGGCGAAGCTCGCCGAAAACATTAAGAAACGCGCGAAGGCAGGCGGAGGCGAATCGGCTTCGCGCCACGGACGACAGAGCTCTATGCGGCGCATCTGAGACGATTTGCCCGCCCCCACTCGCGTCACTTTCCAGGAAGAACGTGAGCGAGACTCAACAGGGTTACGGGCGGCGGGATGGGACTCGTATTTCGCCCGGGCCCTGATAAAATCTTATCGATTCCGCTGTTGTTTCCTGGCGCGCGTCAACGTGCCGGCGCGAGCGCCGAGAGGAGGGGCCAATTATGCTGAGCCGCATCGCGAACCTCTTCCGTGGCTTCTTGAGCCTCTTCATCTCGGGTCTGGAGCGGCAGAATCCCAGGGCTCTCATCGAAGCCGAGAAGGAGAATCTCCGCCGGCAGATCGCGAGGTTCAACGAGAACCTGGCGAACCATGCCGGCTTCGCCGAGCGGCTGCTGCGCCAGGTGAAAAACCTGGAGGCGCAGGAGCGCGATTTCGCCGCCAAGGCGGCCGCGAACCTCAAGGTGGGAAACCGCAACGCCGCGGGGCAATACGCCCTTCAGCTCAAGACCGTCAAGGAGCAGCTCGAGGAGAATCGCAGACAACTCGAGGTGGCCGAACAAACGTACACCAAGCTCGTGAAGTCGCGCGACGTCGCCGTCCGCGACGCTCAGGAGACCATCGAGAAGCTCAAGCGAATGATGACGGAAACGCAGATGCTCGAGGCCCAGGCCGAGCTCCAGGAGATGGCAACGGGCATGATCACGTCTATCGGCGGTGGCGGCGACACGCTCAACCGCGTGGAGGAATACCTCACCGAGCGACGCGACAAGGCCGCCGGGCGGGCGCGCGTTGCCGCCTCCACCATCGACACGACCAAGGTCGAGCTGCTCGAAGCCGAGCAGCAGGCTTTGGCCGATGCCGCGCTCGCCGAGTTCGCCGCCGCCTACGGTCTCGAATCACCGCCGCCCGACGTCGAGGAGACCAAGGCACCGCTCCCGACGAAGGAAATGGGGCCGGAGAAGCAAAGTTAAGGAGAGTCCAAGATGGCACAAACGGAAGACCAGCCGAAGGTCGGCCCGACCGCGCTCGGGAAATTGGTCCTGTTCCTGTTCGTTCTTGCATGCCTGGGAGGTGCAGCCTTCTATTTCCGCGACCTCATCGCCCCGGGCGGCCGCGATGGCTCCCAGCAGGTGGACCTCGACCAGTTCCAGAGGGTCGAGGCGCAGGACACCCAAGGAATCACCACCGTCAACGAGTACCAGTACGTACCCGGTGAGAAGCTCCCGCCAGTCAAAGGGGTCTCCGCCTACAAGTGGGACCCGCAACAAAAGGTCGTCAACTTCCCCATCAACGTCTGGATTGGGTGGCTCCCCATCGTGGCGGCGAACGGGGGATTCGCTCCCAACCCCGAGTCGATTTTCGCGAAGAAGCACGGCTTTCAGGTCAACCTCAGGCTCATCGACGATCCCGTGGTGGCCCGCGACGCCTTCGCGTCGGGCGACAGCCACGTGCTCTGGGGTACGCTCGATATGATGGTTCTCTTCGCTCCCGACCTCATGAAGGATTCCAGGAGTGCCCCGCGAATCTACCAGCAGGTCGACTGGTCCTCGGGAGGCGACGGCATCGTGATCCGCGGCAACATTGGCTCGGTGGCCGACCTCAAGGGGAAGACCATCGTCTACGCCCAAAACTCGCCCTCGCAGTACTTCATTAATAACCTGTTGCTGAACGCTGGAGTCCAGCCGTCCGACGTCAACCACAAGTACACCGCCACCGCATTCGAGGCGGCGGCGGCGTTCGTCGCCGACAGGTCGATCGATGCTTGCGTCTCCTGGGCACCCGACATCTACAACATCCCGGACAAGGTGACGGGAACGCGGATCCTCACCACGACCGCCGAGGCGAACAAGCTCATCGCCGACGTCTGGGCGGCGCGCGCCGATTTCGCTAACGACCACCCGGAAATCATCAAGGGCCTGGTCGCGGGGATCTTCGATGGCATGGACCGTCTGAAGGACCCCGCTCAGCGCGAGATGGCCTACCAGTGGATGGCCGACGGCTACGGGATGCAAGCCGACGAGGTTCGGGCGATGGCGCAGGACGCCCACTCCACGAACTTCGGGGAGAACAAAGCGTTCTTCCTGAACGCGAACGACCCCGCAAACTTCGAGAGGACGTGGAAGAACGTCACCTTCGTCTATCGCGAGCTCGGACTCATCGACACCCCGGTGCGCTTCGACGAGGTGATGGATTTCTCCATCATCCAGGAGCTCGACCGGGCGGGAACCTTCGCCCATCAGAAGGACGAGAGCCGATCCACCTTCGCGCCGACGAGCTACAAGAAGGTCGCGGCCGAGTCGCCAATCCTCACCCAGACGATCCGGATCAACTTCTATCCGAACTCCGCGAACGTCTTCGAGCCCGAGCACGACGAGATGGGTAAGCCCATACCCAACACGCTCTACGACCCGAGCGTCGCTGCCACGCTGGAGAAAGTGGCCCGGCTCGTCGGCCAATACGAGCGCGCGGTGGTCGCGGTGGTCGGGCACACGGACTCCTCGATGAGAGGAAAGGGGACGCGTTATGAGGACGTGAAGGGGCTTTCGATGGACCGCGCCGACGCCGTCCGGCAAGCTCTGGTGAAGAAGTACGACTTCGATCCGAACAAATTCACCATCGAGGGTATGGCCTGGGACGAACCGGCCAACCCCGACGATCCGTCGAACCACGCGCTGAATCGGCGCGTCGAGATTTCGGTCTATCCACCGGAAGCGAAGTGACGACCGAGGCGCCGCAGTCCGTTCACAGCGGACTGCTGCGTATTCGGGAGAAGCTGCCGGCATGGAAGACCTGGCTTCTGGGCCTCGTTCCCGTAGTCGTCCTACTCGGGGTATGGACCCTCGCCACCACCGGAGCGGCGGAGGAGCGAATGATTTCGCCGACCATCCTCCCCTCACCGGGCGAGGTGGTGGCGTCTTTTGGGCAGCTCTGGTTCGACCGGGCGCTCACTCGCAACCTCGGCGTCTCCTTGACTCGCGTGGTCGAGGGATTCCTCCTCGCGTTCGCCGTGTCGTTTCCGCTCGGGCTCCTGATGGGCGCGTTCACGAAAGTGAAAGCGGCTTTCACGCCGCTGACGGTCTTCGGCGCGTACCTCCCCATTCCCACTCTGGTGCCGCTCACCTTGTCTCTCTTCGGGACGGGCGAGCTTCAGAAGGTCATGTTCCTCGCGCTGGCGTTCTCCATCTACCTCGTCCCTCTCTTCGTGGCGGCGGTGGATACGGTGGACGACACCTATCTGAAAACTGCCTATACGCTCGGCGCCACTCGATGGGATGCCGTGAGGCGGGTGCTGCTGCCCGTTGCCTGGCCCGACATCTGGCAAGCGATGCGGCTGGGCTTCGGTGTGGGTTGGAGCTACATCTTGCTCGCAGAGATGGTGGACGTGGGCCGCGGGCTCGGCGGGATCATCATCACGTCCCAGCGTCGGGGGCCGCGAGAGCACATCTACCTCGTTCTCGTCATCATCGTGGCAGTAGCCTTCCTCACCGATAAGCTCTGGGCGGCGGCGGGACGGTGGCTCTTCCCCTATCGAGATCAGAAGCGGTGAACACACGGTCGGCGGTGATCGAGTTCGAGAGCGTTACCAAGACGTTCAGCCCCGGACTGCCGGGAGAGTTCACCGCCATCCGCGACGTCAGTTTCCGGATCGACGACGTTCCCGACTACGGGGAGTTCGTGGCGATCATCGGACCTTCGGGCTGCGGTAAGTCGACCATCCTGAACCTCATCCAGGGCTTTGCCGACGTCTACCCACCGAGCTCGGGCGCGGTGCGGGTGCGCGGGCACCGCGTCACCGGACCCGGACGCGACCGGGGGATGATCTTCCAGAAGTACAGCTCGTTTCCACACCTGACTGTTCTTCATAACGTGACCTTCGGCCTCGAGCTCGACCACGGCGAGGTGAAGCTCCCGAGGTCCGAGCGCGAAGCGCTCGCGCGCCAGTGGATCGACAAGGTGGGCATTCAGGGGCACGAGCACAAGTATCCACACCAGCTCTCGGGCGGACAGCAGCAGCGGGTGGCGATCGCGCGCACGCTGGTGCTCAAGCCGAAGATCATCCTGATGGACGAGCCGTTCTCCGCCCTCGACGAGCCTACCCGCTTGGACATGCAGCGGCTCATCATGGAGCTGTGGCACGAAGTGCAGGCCACCGTCCTGATCGTGACCCACTCCATCGCCGAGGCGGTCTACCTCGGGGATCGGGTGTGGGTGATGGCGGCGGCCCCTGGTCGGATCGCCCATGAGTTCCGCGATGGAATCCCGAAGACGAGGGACGCGGATCCGCTGGCCGTTCAGGAGACGGCGGCTTTCAAGGAGGCGGTGGCGGCAGTGGGCGAAGCCTTCCGGAAGGTGGATACGCTGAAGTGAGGCACAGCTGAGCTATGGCCGGCGAGCGTCTCCCATACTGGGAATACGTCAAGGCTGCGTTCTGGAAACCGGTGCGGTCCAGGGTGCTCGGCGCCATGCCTCTCACTCAAATGCTCCTTACCGCCTTCGGGCTCGCCGGCTTCGTCAATCCGGGCTTCTGGTTTCTCGGGCTCGCGGCTTTCGTGGCCTTCGTCGGGGGCCGCTCGGCGAGCGATCGGTTTCAGCGGCTGGTCGATGGCGAACGGCTTCTCGCGCGGCAGGGAACCGCGGAGGACCGGATGAAGGCGGCCTACGATCGCCTCGACGTTTCCTCGAAAGGCCGCTACCGGGCGCTCGTCGTGCTGTGCCGGGAGATCCTCGGTCTGGGTCCGGGCGAGAGCGGTCTCACCGACTTCCGTGCCGGCAACCTCAATCAGCTCCTTGCGCTCTTTCTCCGCCTGCTCGCGTCCCGCGAGGGGATTATCGACACACTGCGGCGGGTCGACCGGGCCAAGCTCGAAGCCGATCTCGAGAGCCTCACGACCCGTCTCGCGGCGGCCGGCGATGCCGAGGGTCCACTGGCACGCTCCCTCAAGGCGACGCTTCAAATACAGCAGAAACGCCTCGCCAATCTGGACACCGCCGCCGGTAATCTCGCCGTGGTGGACGCGGAGCTCGAGCGGATCGAACAACAGGTGCGGCTCGTGCGGGAGGAGAGCGCCGTGAGCCGCTCCCCGGAAGCGATCTCGGCGCGGCTCGATGCGGTCTCGCGAACGCTCGGCGAGACGTCCCGGTTTCTCGACCAGCATGCGGAGCTGTTCTCGGACATCTCGGTGTCCGACTTCGAAGCGGGCTCGGTTCCTCCCCTCTCGCGGCCCGTGGCGGATGAGCCGGACGAGGAAACGCCACACCCGCCCCCTCCCCGCCCGAAAACAGTCCAAAGAGAGCGATGAGCGGAGTCACCTCGGTCGAGCTTCCCCGCTGGGCGGAGGAGACGCGCCAGTTGTTTCGGGCCGGCGCGACGAGCCAGTTCGTTCTCTACGGAAACGTGTTCGACGTCGTTCCGGCCGGCGACGCGCGTTTGGAATCGAGCTTCGTTTCGCTCAACGAGTTTCTCGCCGGCACGATGTTCCAGCCTTTCGATGTCGTCATCCTCTACGACCGCGGGCGAGGCGTTCGCATCAAGCCCCCGGATCCCTTCCGCGCGGATGCTTACAAACCGATCGAGGAGGTCTTCCGCTTCCTGAAGGGTGTGGACGCCTTCCGCGGCGCTCCCGCCGGGTTCGACGCGGTGGCACAGAATTGGGAACGGCTGGACCTCAAGGACCAGCTTCCGCGCGACCCCAAGCGTGCTCTGGAGCTCATCGATCGGATCCTGAGCTTCGCCCGGCGCCGCACGATAGTCGAAAACGGCAAAGTTGTCGCGGCCCCGCTCAAAGCCGCCGTAATCCTCGACTACGCGCAGTTCATCGCTCCGCAGGGAGATCCGATTTACGTCGCCGACCTCAGCCAGACGCTCATCCAGATCCAGGACTGGGCGGCGAACCCGGAAATCACGGGAGCGTTCATCGCCACCGTGCTCGTCACCGAAAATCTCACCGACTTGAACCGGAGCCTGGTGGAAACCCCGTACAGCGCGAAGATCCGGATCCCCCTCCCGAGCGCTTCTGAGATTCGGGCCTTCGTCGAGGCGATACTTCCCGACGGTGCTCAGTTCGAAAAAGCCTCCGAAGTGAGCCGCGACGTCTTGGCCGACAAGCTCGTGGGCCTTTCCTGCGTATCCGTGCGCACGCTTCTGAAGCGTGCCCTCACGAGCCGGGAGCGGATCACGGGTGCGTATTTGACCCGCATGAAGAAGGAGCTCATCGAGAAAGAAGCGGCGGGGCGACTCGAGTTCTTGGAGACGACCCGGACACTGGACGACGTGGCCGGCCACGTCGAGGCCAAGGCCTGGCTTCGCGAGGACGCCATTCTTCTGAGGCGCGGCCGAACGATGGCGATTCCGATGGGCTACCTCCTCACCGGACGTATCGGCACGGGCAAGACCTACCTGGTGGAGTGCCTCTCGGGCGAGATCGGCATTCCGTGCGTCGAGATGAAGAACTTCCGGGAGAAGTGGGTGGGGGCGACGGAGGGCAACCTCGAGAAGGTGTTCTCGATCCTCCACGCTCTCGGCCAGGTGATCGTTTTCGTGGACGAAGCCGACCAGATGACGGGCAAGCGCGGAGGTGGCGATTCCGACTCGGGACTCTCCGGCCGGGTCTACGGGATGCTTGCGAAGGAGATGTCGGACACCCGCAACCGCGGGAAGATCATCTGGATCTTCGCGACCTCGCGGCCTGATCTCGTGGAAGTGGATCTGAAGCGCCAGGGTCGCCTCGACGTCCACATCCCGCTCTTTCCTCCCGGCGACGCCGAGGGACGGGCTGAGCTCTTCGCGGCGATGGCGCGAAAGCTCAAGATGCCGGTCGAGCCCAAAGATCTGCCCAGGCTTCCGGACAACGACCAGATCGGAGGCAACGAGATGGAAGGGATTCTCGTTCGCGCTCTACGAGTCTACGAGACGGGAAAGGACGCGGAGGAGCGCGGCCAGGGCGAGGCGACGTCTCTTCCCGCCTGCATCAAGGCCGCCATCGCCGACTTCCGTCCCTCGGCCCACGTCGAGAGGCTCCAGCTCATGGACCTTCTCGCGGTCAAGGAGTGCACCGACACGCGCTTCCTCCCCGAGCGCTTCCGAAAGGTGAGCCTCGCCGAGATCAACGCTCGCATCGAGTCGTTGAAGACCGTGCTGGGCGAGTGACTAGCGTCTCCCGGCGGCTACCGGTGAACAGCCCCACGGCGTTCGGTTTTTTGGTAGCCGCCACGGGACCGCTGGCCCTCTACGAGCGAAGACGGTAAAGCCACCGGCGAGCGTGTCGCTGGAGATCCGGCCAGTTTCGGAATTCGCCGACGAGCTCCAACGCGTGCGGTTCGACCGCGGTCGGGGGAAGTGGCTCGTTCGACACGAGGATATAGAGTGGGGCGCGAGGCCGTTCCCTGCGGAGCCACGCGGTTAGGTCGCTGCGTGAAATCAGCGAGACGTCGAGCTTTTCGCGCCTGAGATAGTAGTGGCCCCCCAGTGCGTCCTCGTCGCCATCGACGATGACCAGGCGGTCGACGAAGTCCGTACTCCGGGAGAGCGTGAGCGCGGCTTCGACCGGACCCCGGTGCGGATACCAGAAGCTCACGAAAACGAACGCCGCGAGATGCACGCCGACGAAGAGTCGGCGATGGGCCATACGAACCCTCGACTCCGTGCCCGAGGTTTGAAACAACCCGAAAGCGTAAACGACGACGAGTAGAATTACAGAGGGAAGGATGAACCGGAACGCCTTGCGCGCGACCAGGCTATG
>DASPGQ010000796.1 GCA_035620555.1 Vicinamibacteria bacterium | reverse complement strand
GCCTCTGAATCTGGCTCGTGCCTTCGTAGATCTGATAGATCTTCGCGTCGCGGTAGAGCTTCTCGACGGGGTACTCCTTGTTGAAGCCGTTTCCCCCGAACACCTGGACGGCATCGCTCGCCACCTTGACCGCGGTGTCGGCGGCGAAGAGCTTGGCGTAGGCGGCTTGCCGGGTGTTGCGCTTTCCCTGATCGATGGTCCAGGCGGATTGCCAGACGAGAAGCCGGGCCGCCTCGATGGCGCAGGCCATGTCGGCGATCATGAATCCCACGGCCTGATGCTTGTAGATGGGAACGCCGAAGGTCTGGCGCTCCCTCGCGTAGGCGACGGCGTGATCGTAGGCGGATTGCGCCAGGCCCACCGCCGCTGAAGCGACGACCGGCCGCGAGTGGTCGAAGGCGGCCATCGCCGCCCTCCACCCATCGCCTTCCTCTCCGAGTCGGTTCGCGACCGGGACCTTGACGTCCTGAAAGGTCACCGCCCGGGTATCCGAGCAGCGCTGGCCCATATTGTTCTCTTTCTTCCCCAGAACGACTCCATCCGACTCTCGAGGCACGACGAAGGCGCTCATGCCCCGGTGGCCCTTCGAAGGATCCGTGTAGCCGAGAACGAAGTACCGGTCGGCGACACCTCCGTTCGTGATCCACATCTTGCTTCCGTTCAAGACATAGTCGTTCCCGTTGCGCTTCGCCGTCGTCTGGATGCTCTGCACGTCGCTTCCAGCGCCGGGCTCGGTGACGCAATAAGCCGCGAGGCAGAACTCTTCTGTCATCGGCGCAAGCCATTTCCTCTTCTGCTCGGCGCTTCCCGCCACCATCACTGGACAGATGAACAGAGTATTGGCCTCCATCGCCGTTCCGATGCCGGTGCAGCCCCAGGACACTTCCTCGGCGATGAGACAGCCTTCGATCACCCCCAGGCCTGCCCCTCCGTACTCCTCGGGGATGTGGGTGTTCATCAGGCCGAGCTCCCACGCTTTGCGGCAGATTTCCATCGGATACTCGCCGGTCTCGTCGTGGTGACGCGCCCGGGGCAAGATTTCTTTCTCAGCAAACTCGTGAGCGAGCGCCCTGAACTGCCGTTGCTCTTCGCTCAGGCTGAAGTCGATCATGTCTACTTCCCTTTGAAGGCGGGGTCCGCTTCTCCTCGAACGCCGTGACGCCCTGGAGAGCATCGTCGGTCGGAAGTGACGGCGCGACTCGGCCCACAGTCACAGCACCGGCAGAGGCCCACTCGCGCTAGCAGATCGGCGACTCTCGGATCGGACCTCAGGCGGTCGACGTCAGCGGTCACTTCTTCTTTTTTTCTTTTTCCCTCTCTTCCTCTGCCTTTGTCGAGTCCAGGTACAGTTGCTGGTCGCCATAGTAATCGTCAATGGCGTGCTCCGATGACAACGGGCTCAGGTAATGCTTCCCGGTCAGCCCTTGTTCGTTCATCGCGAGTCCCGTCAGACACGCCTTGACGATATGCACGCTGTTGAGCGTCGTCCGGTAGGTCGGATCGAGTGCGGGATGGAGCTCGACGAGATCGAACCCCACCACATTGGACTCGGCACACAAGCGGCGCACGACGGCAACCGCTTCGCGCATGGTGAGGCCGCCTGGAACCGGTGTGCCGGTAGCCACTGTGAATGCGGGATCGAGAACATCAATGTCAAAAGAGACGTGTAGCTTGCGGCCCTCTTCACTGGCCTCGGCGACAACCCGGTCAATCACGGCATCCCAGCCGCGCCGCTGAATCTCGGCCATGGTGTGATAACGCATGCCGTTCTCGCGCATCCATTTGAACCCCGACTTGTCGGGTCCGCTCGAGCGCAGCCCGACCTGGATGAAATCCGCGGCTCGCACATGGCCTTCATTGATCAGGCGGTACACGGGGTAACCATGACTGATCAGCTCGGTGCCGCCCCACCATGCATCGTAATGAGAATCGAAGTGAATGACGGAAACCTTCTTCTTGCCATAGACGTCTGTCAGGGCAGCAACATTGGGGTATTCCAATGAGTGGTCACCGCCAACAATCATGGGTACGGCGCCCGTCTCCGCGACCTCGCGCACAATTTCGCGTACGTGGCTCATGGACCGTTCGGTGCTTTCGTTGTCTATCGCAACGTCGCCATAGTCCACGATCTTCAATACCCTGGAGGCATTGACCTGTACGTACTGGTCCGATCCGCCCATGGCCCCGCTGACGTCCCGGAGGCGAAGTTCGGTGGTGGCGCGCTCACCCGAGTCGCGCCATCCCGAGCCCATGTTGAGGGGCGCGCCCAGAATGGCGATATCAACCTCACCCGCGACCAGGTCTTCCTTATAGAGCGCCAAGGGGAAACCCCCGAATGTTGGCGGCCCGCCCCGGCCGCCATAGCGGCCGAGCTCGATCGGACCCGCCTCCCGCGGTGGATCCATGGAACGGGGACGCCTCAATCGCCACGCATTGAATTCGGGCGATTCGGTGTTGAAGGGAATGTTAGGCCTGTCTCGTCCTTCGGTGTAGCGGTTGTGTGCCACCTCGTGTTGCATGGCCTCGATCCAGATCTTGACTTCCTCCGGTGTGCGCTTCTCGAGCGCCTCGACGGTTTCTTCGGCTGGACCGGCAAAAGCACGTGCATCGCCGCTCTTCAGAAACTCGATCTGCTCCGGGGTGAGCAATGCGAGCTTTGGCGCGACGCTCTCGGGCAGTTCAATGGGTGGGGTTTCCTCTTCCCGTGGGTCGACGGTGTCAAATGGATAGGCCTGCTCGCCGACCACGTGCTCAGGAGTCGTTTGCTGCTGTGCCCAGGTAACGGCTGCTGAAGCCGTCATGAGAAAGAGCAGTCCGGTACGAATCTCGATCGAAACGAATGTCATCGCAAAGCTCCTGGACGTGCGGGCGCGCGCATGCTATCGCTGGCCGTGATCGAGCGCCAATGGATGAACGTAGTCCGGGTCGAGGCCCGCCTTGCGCACCGCGATGCCGACCAGGCAAGCATTCAGCACGGCATTCGCATGCAGTACCGACAGTCGGGAGAAATCGAGCATCGGTGCCATGTCTGTAAGCTCGAAACCGACGACCTCTTTCGCCGCGCACACATGGCGAATCGTCCGGGTCACTTGCTCGAGACGCATGCCGTTTTCGGTTGCACGCCCAGCCGCAATCATCTCGGCGGGGTTGATGACGCTGACGTCGATCGAGACGAAGAAGGTCTCGGGACCATTGGCGACCTCCTGCAGTACTCGTTCCATAACGCTCTCGGAGCCGCGCTGCTGGAGCTCAGCCATCGTGTGGTAGCGCACTTGCTTATCGCGCAGCCATTGCAGTGTCTCAGCATCAACCGCAGGCCCGCGTAAGCCCACCTGGATGGTTTCGCTGCCCTCCACGATGCCCTCGTCCAATAGCCGGAACAGCGCCTGACGGTCAGAAATCATATGGTCACCGTGGCGCTCGGCATCCGGGTGGGCGCTGAAGTGGAGCAATCCAAAGCTCCCCTTTCCGTGTACCACGGCCAAGCCGCTGACACCTGGGTAGAGCATGGAGGAATCACCGCCGACCAGCATCAGGATGGCGCCGGTGCCCGCGGTTTCGGCAACCATGGCGGTGACATGACTGACGGTTCTTTCGGTGCTCATCCAGTCGACGGCAAAATCACCGTAGTCGACCACCGACAGGATTTCGAGCGGTTTCACCAGGGATTGCACGTCTGGGGTGGCGATGGTGTTCAGGCCACGCATTTCGCTCGGGCCGTTCCTGGCATCGCGCCGGCCGCTGCTCGAATTGCTTGGCACCCCGACGATGGCAACGTCCACCTTGCCTGCCACGAGATCTTCCGGCCAGATGGCGATATCGGCGCCACCGAAAGTAGGCACACCGGTCTTCGGAAACAGGTACCGGTGAACGCTGAACGGACCGGGCTCACGTTCGAAATCGCGCAATGGCGCGGGAGTCGGCACGGCCTGGTTGAAAGTCTTGGAAGTGAGGTTGAGCGGCGCCGCGCCCATGTCTCGCGTCGGGTCATACCCCATTTGACCGTCGAGCGACATCAGGTCGTCGATGAGAGAGCGCAGCCCGTCTGCATCCCGCGTCGCGAGCTCGTGTTCGAGCTGTCGCTCCGGAATATATTTGAGAATCGCACCTGAGGTAATGAACTCGACCTGTTCATCATTCAGCACGCTCGTCTGCGCCCGCAGCTCGTCGGGTATGGACCATTGTCCATGTGCACTCTTGAAGGAAAGCAGAAAGCATGCCGAACAAGCCGTGAGAAGAAGAGCACGATGCGTCAAACGTTGCGGGATCATATCGTCCCCCTGAATCCGATTGATGGAATGGGAATTCTCACCGGATTTGTCTGAAGCTCAGTAGTTTCAGCCCGGATTTGCGACAGATATCCCATTTTTCTGCTCGAGAATTTACTGCCAAATACGTTCGACTGCCACCGTCGTTTACCTGTGACCGGTGAAGTAGCCGGGTGGTATACTCGATCCGGGCCAGGGACGATGAGCACTCAAACGATCCCTTATCGGGAGATTTTCGACCGGCTGCCTGCGGGCAGCACGTTGACGTTGCGTAACGTCAGTTGGGAAGAGTATGAAGGTCTCCTGGAGGGCCTCGGCGAGGCGAGCGGGCTTCGCCTCAGTTATGACGAGGGGACGCTTTCGGTCGTGACGCTCTCTCCCGAGCACGAAAGCTACAGTCGGCTCATCGAGAGGCTCGTGGACCGTCTCAGCGCCCGGCTTCGCATCCGAGTTCTCTTCTTCGGCTCCTCCACCATGAAAAGGAGGGACCGCAGGAAAGGCACGGAGCCGGATGCTTGTTTCTACGTGCAGTCTGCCGCCGCTATCGGGAGCAAGATCCACCTCGATTTCGCGAGCGATCCGCCGCCGGATATCGTCGTCGAGATTGACGTGTCTCATGATTCGCTCGCGAAGTTTTCCTCGTATGCCGAGCTCGGTGTGCCGGAAATCTGGCGCTACGACGGAAAGGCGCTCACCATCTACAGTCTGGAGGAGGATGAGTACCGCAGCGTCGAGTCCAGCCTTGCCCTTCCGATGCTGACCGCGGGCATCCTCACCGGTTTCACCAACCAGCGTCGGCAGAAGGACCAGTACGACGTCCTGCTCGCTTTTGACGAATGGCTCGATGATCTGAACCGATGAACCAAGCTACGACGATCTGATTGGTCCCTTCACCCGAGATCGACCACTTCGCGGACGATTCGACGTCGGTCGAGAGCTCGCCGCCGTCGTTCCAGAAGCCCTTATTGGGTTGCGGAAAGAACTCGTCGAGTTCCTGAGCGCCGCGAAGGTGAGATTGGTCTGCTCGACGTCCTCCGTGACCGAACGCTTCCCTCTTGCCCAATACAGGCGAAACGCCTATATTGGCGTGGTGAACGCCCTCGACTTCCACGTTCTTCTCGTACTCGCAGAAGGCGACCTCTACGGCTACGCGATTCTGAAATCCGTCCGGGCCGAATCGGGTGGGACGGTGCGTCCCGACATCGGCTCGCTCTACCGGGTCCTGGGGCGACTCGTGGCGCTCGGTCTCGTCACCGAAGTCGACGCTCCCGACGGTGCTCCCGAGGGCCAGCGCGGAAGACCTCGTCGCTACTACCGGTTGACCCGCGCCGGGCGGTCGGCCCTTCGAGCCGAGACTAAACGACTAGACGGTGCTCTGAAACTTGCCAGGAAACGAACATGAGCCCATTCGTGGAAGGCTTGCTTTGCACCTGCCTGCGCGCCTACCCGAAACGCTATCTCGATCGGTTCGAAAGCGCGATCGTCGAGACCTTCCACGATGGCTACCACGAAGCCCAGCGACGACGCGCGTTCGTCGCTCGATCGCTGACCGGAATCCTGTTCTGGGGGCTCGTGGAAAGATGCCGGCCGAGCTTCGAGGAGCGACGCCCGAGCCGGAGAAAGAGAGACGTTCCCGTGGGGTTGCTTTCGGAAGTCCGGTTCGCCCTGCGCGCATTCATCAAGAGACCGGGGTTCACGGCCGTCGCGGTTCTCACGCTGGCACTGGGGATAGGTGCCAACACCGCCGTCTTCAGCGTCGTGAACGGCGTTCTCCTGAAGCCGCTCCCCTACGCTGAGTCGGACTCCCTCGTCGCCGTGCACGCTGATTGGACCGGCACCGACCCGGGCATCGGCTCGATGTCCTATCCCGACCTCGCCGATCTCGAGAGCGAGGTGGACGCCATCGAAACTCTCGTCGGAGTGAGCTCGACGAGCATGACCCTCACCGATCTCGGCGAGCCCATCGTCATTTCCTTTCCTCGAGTGACGAAAGGTCTCATGGACGTCTTCGGGGTCACCCCTCTTCTCGGCCGCGACATCCGGGCCGACGAGTTCGGGGCGGCGGCCCCGTCCATCGTCGTCGTCTCCTACGGGTTCTGGCAGAACCGCCTCGGGGGCGAGAAGGACGTGCTCGGGCGCACCCTCACGCTCGACGCGAATCCGTACGAGATCGTGGGGGTCGCCCCTCCGGGATTCGACTACCCGGACGGGGCCGAGCTCTGGATCCCCCGCCGCCTGGACCCCGAGGGCTGCGGGCGCGGGTGCCATACGTTCCACGTCGTCGGCCGTCTGTCCCGTGGGGCGGGCCTCGCCGCGGCACGCGCCGAAGCCGATCGGCTGGCGGCGAACCTCGAGACGCAGTTTCCCGACTCGAACACGAACAAGCGCTTCCTCGTGCGCTCCCTCAGGGAAGCGACGGTGGGAGACGTTCGAGCGGGCCTGTTCCTGCTGCTCGGGGCCGTCGGCCTTCTGACGATCATCGCCTGCGCCAACGTGGCGAACCTGCTCCTCGCGAGAGCTTCGAATCGCCGACAGGAGATCGCGATCCGCACCGCGGTGGGTGCGAGCCGCACCCGGCTCGTCGCTCAGTCGCTCGTCGAGAGCGGGCTCCTCTCGCTCGCCGGAGCCGTCGCAGGCCTCGGGCTCGCGTCGGCGAGCCTCGTCGTCATGCGGCGATTGGGAAGCGAGATCCCGAGGCTTCTCGAAGTCCAGATCGACGCGACCGTACTCGCGTTCACGCTCGGCATCTCCGTCGCCGTCACCTTTCTCTTCGGCCTCGCTCCCGCCTTCGCGCTCACCCGCTCGCAGTTGCGGAGCGAGCTTTCGCGGGATCCGGGACGGCGCCGCTTTCGCACCGGCCTTCTCGTCTCCGAAGTGGCGCTGTCGGCGCTTCTCCTGGTGGGAGCCGGGCTCGTGCTCCGAAGCTTTTACGCCCTCTACGCCGTGGACGTGGGGTTCGACCCGAGGAACCTCCTTCGTTTCAACCTCACTCTTCCCGAAGCGCGCTACGACTCGCTCGACACCGTTCGCAGCTTTTATCGCGAGCTCGAGGATCGGCTCCGCGAGCTTCCCGGAATCGAGTCCGTGGGCTCGGCGTGGAGCCCTCCGCTCGGCCGGTCTCACGCCACCGGCGAAGTGAGGGTGAATGGCCGACCCAAGCCGCCTCCCGGACACGAGATCGAAGCGTCCATTCACAGCGTGGGACCCCGGTGGTTCGAGACGATGCGGATCCCCCTTCGCCGCGGTCGAATGCTCGAGCCCCCGGACGATGCTTCCGGGGAGCCCATCGCTCTCGTCAACGAAGCGTTCGTCCGGATCGTCTTCCCCCGCGAGGATCCTCTCGACAAGCTCGTCGAGGTGACCGTCGACGTGGGCTACGGCTCGCCCGAGTTTCGTATCGTGGGCGTCGTTTCCGACGTGCGCTCTCGCACCATCGTCGAGAATCCCGAGCCTCAAATCTATGTTCCTCACGGAGTCTTCGGCCCGGAGAGTCTCACCGTCACCTTGCGTCTTGTTCCCGGCGCCCCTCCCGTCCTCCCCGCCGCGCGAACCATCCTCGAGGGCATGGACTCCGACGTCCCCATGTACCGCGTCGAAACGGTCGAGGAAGCGGTGGGCCGGAACGTGGCGCCGACCCGCTTCTATCTGGTTCTCATCGGGGCCTTCGCGGTTCTCGCTTCGCTTCTCGCCGCTGTCGGTCTCTACGGCGTCGTGAGCTACAACGCCGCCGACCGCACCGGGGAGCTCGGCATCCGGATCGCGCTCGGCGCCCGGCGCGAACGGATCCTCAGGATGGTTCTCCTCCAGGGAATGGTTCCCGCGCTAGCCGGACTCGCGCTCGGACTCGCCGGCGCTTTCGGGAGCGCCCGGGTGCTGAAGGCCATCCTGTACGGAGTCGAGCCGCGGGATCCGGGAGTGTACGCGGGAGCCGCCGCGCTCCTTCTCGTGACCGCCCTTCTCGCCACACTCATTCCGGCGCACCGCGCGAGCCGGGTGGACCCGCTCATCGCTCTGCGGCAGACGTAGACCGCGGCTCACCGCCCGACGTCGGCGACGTAGATGTTGGCAGCCCGATTTGACACTATGAATGTATCGATATCTGTTATCGAATGAGTTGCTGCACGATCGAGTCACGGGCGACGCGAGCACGTATACAAGACTCCGCCACTTGTTGTGGACAGAACGTGCTGGTGGCTGGTGCTTGTCGGCAACGCGAAAGCTTTGTACTTGTGAGGGTGTGCTATGGCGACTCTATCTCTTCGGATTCGTGAAGCCTAAAAGACAAAGCTCGAGAGCTCGCGCGGCGCGAGGGCGTTTCCTTGAACAACTACATCAATGCCGCTCTCGCGGCCGCCGTGGCGCAGGCGGAAACACTTGCGTTCTTCGGAGATCGCCTGAAGGACGTGGACTTGGAATCCCTTCACCAGCGCGTGCGAGCGTTCATGGGTGAGACGGAGCCAGGCGATGAGCCGTCGGTCGAGGAGCTGCGAGAGGCCATGGGGGACAGGTTCTAGACAGCCGCTCTCAGAAACTCGGGCCGATGACGCTCGCGGTGCCGCCGGCGGACCGATGCCTTCAACGTCCGTCTAGCTCCGAGGTCGGGGGCCTTCAATTTCGAACGGCACGAGAGCGACGTATCGAGCGGAAAGGAAGTCGACACCGAGCCGTACCGGAATCGGGCGTTTGTCGGCAATGCGCGCGAGGCGCTCGGGGGAGGTGAACAATAGGACCTTGGGAGGCTCCAGCTGCTCCCCGGCGGGCTCGA
>DASPGQ010000795.1 GCA_035620555.1 Vicinamibacteria bacterium | reverse complement strand
CCCTCGACCCCCGGAGCATAGAGATGCATCTTCTCGGGAAGCTCGACCTCCATGACCAGGGTCACACGATTGCCCCGCCGGACGACGTCCTGAGCGGGATAGGTGACGAGCTTCATGTGCTTCCCCTGGATCTCCGTTCTCTTGCCTCCGCCGACACCGAACTCACGGACCAGAATACTGTCCGCCGTCATCCTCTGCCGATGTCCGGGCTCGAAGAACTTGGACGTCACCATGCCGTCGGCGTCGACCACGAACGTGACGGGACGCGCCATGCCGAAGAAGGGATGCCCCTCTTCGACGTTTCGGTTCAGGACTCCGAAGGCTTTGATGATCGTGGACTGCGGATCGGCCAGCAACGGAAAGTGGAAGCCTCCCATGCGAGCGGAGAAGTGCGCGAGGATTTCCGGAGAATCATAGCTGATGGCCGCGACGCCGAGTCCTTGCGACTCGAATCGCTCGAGCGAACGTTCCAGCTCCACGAGCTGGGTCTTGCAATACGGTCACCAGTCCGCGGATCGGTGGAACAGGAGCACCGCTCCGTTCGGCCCCTTGAGGTCGTCGAACGTCCAGGTCTTGCCAGACTGGTCGACGGCAGTGATATCGGGAATCTTTTCACCGACGGCGATTCCCGTCTGAGAATCGTCATCGGTGGGGTCAAACGGATCGAACGTCTCCTGGCCGGGGGCCAGCAGGCCGAGCGATAGGAGGCTCATCAGGCAAGCGACGATCATGAACTCACCTCCGCCGAGTCGGTTGGATGTTCTGGTTGCACCGGTACCTAGCCTATCACCACGAACCGCCTCCGCCGCCGCCGCCCCCTCCGCCGGAGAAGCCTCCCCCACCCGAGCCGCTCGAGCCCGACGAGCGGGGTGCCGTGGTCATGCCCGTACCGGCACGGGACATGGCGGTGCTCAAGGTCCGTTCGAAGCTCGGAGTCGAGAATCCGGACGTGGAGGGACCTCGACCGTGAAACCACACCGGCGGAGCCGCCGTATAGATTCCTTCGAACTTCCTCGCCCATGCGGCCGCGACCCCGAGCGCCATCGCGTAGGGCAGGAGGGCTTCGAAAACGTTCTTCCGGAGGGCTGCCTCGAGATTGTCGCGCTCGACCCGATCGACGAACTCTTCGAACCCGAGCGCCCAGGCTCGAAGCTCCACGCCCTTGCGCGTGCGACGCGGCATCCCTCTCGAGAAGGCCAGAAACAGGAGCGCTACGGCGGCGCCGGACACGATCGGCAGACCCATCGCGTGAGGCAAGACCGCCCCCCGAAGCGACGCCCAGCCGTAGCCGATGGCAACGGTCAGCCCACCGGCCACGATGCCGAGAATCTTCCAGAGCCGACGGACCTTGTGCGGCTCGCCTTCTACGTACCGCCGCGCCGAGAGGTCCTCCCAAAGAGAGTCCCCGATTCCGGGGATTCGCTTGTAGAACTTCTCCTCCAGCTGCTCGGTCGACACGACGTCGCCGCTCGCGAAGAGGCCCGCGAGGACCTTGCGCTCGTACTCGCGCAGATCGTTCCAGGAGCGATCCGACCGCTCGAACCAAGTCTCCTCCTTCTTCATGAGGCCGAAGAGACGGTCTTGCTGGTCCACCCGGATCCGCAGATAGCCTTTGATTGCCAGATCGACGACCGTTGCCGTCAGATCACGCAAGTCCACCCGCTCGTCCACGAGAGCCCCGATCTCGCCCGGCATCAAATCGGGCGGTGGCTCGTAGCGCACCATGACCGAGAGCGGCCCGAGCGGATCCCTCCCCCTCGTCCAGTAGCGATGCGAGAGAAACCCGAGCGCTAGGAGGGGAAACAGCGCGACCCAGTTGTCGGCGAGAAACCGCGCGGCCCGCCGGGCCGGGCCGGGGAAGCTGACGAGGCCATGAGGCCAAGCAGCGACGATGGTCATGCCCTGCAGCGGTTCGAGAGCCCGCGACGTCTTATAGGTGATGACCGATTCGCCAGGAAAATCCACGGTCGCTTCCTGCTCGCGGCTCCCGAAGAAACCCGTGTAGGCGACGGCCTCGAGTGAGTCGCGCGCCACCGGACCCGGCAGCCGCACGCTCGCCGTCGCCGCATCGATTTCGGCCTGCCACTCGTTTCCGGTCGCGTTCCAGTAGAGCTCGTCATGCTCGGCGAAATGAGTTACCGCGTCGCGAACCCGATATCGAAGAGTGTAAACGACGCGCCCGTGAACGGTTCGATCCGGATTGCCGATCCGGATCTTCACGTAGCTTCCCTCTCGCGTCATCTGCGTCTGGTGCGCCCTGCCGTTCTCGTCGACCACGTCGATGAGCCTGAAGCCCAATGAGTAGAGATAGCCTCGCGGATCGGTGTAGCTCACGGGGATGGTGCGATAGATTCCGTGCCTCGGCTCGGAGAAATCCACGACTAGCCGCTCGCTTACCAGGACCTCGGCGCTCTCCTCAACGGTGAGCTCCACGTCGAAGCTCGCAATGCGGTAGCCACCGCGATCGGCCGCCATCGTGGAAGTCGACAAGAGACACGCCAATAGCGACAACGGCGACAACTTCGATCTCATGTTTCCAGCTCCACCCTCGGTGAGGCCGCCTGGGCACGGTCCTCGAGGGAAAAGAACTCCCGCGGGCGATATCCCAGGAGGCGAGCGACGACGACATCGGGAATGGACTCGATGCGCGTGTTCAGATCCCGAACGATCGCGTTGTAATAGCGACGGGCGTTCTGCAAGTCATTCTCGACTCGAGTGAGCGAGAGCTGCAGGTCCCCGAACCGTTCGCTAGCCTTGAGATCGGGGTAGGCCTCGACGAGCGCGAAGAGCTTTCCCATCTCTCCGGATAGCTGAGCCTCTGCCACTCCCGCGGAGCCCGGCTGGCCTCGGCTGCGGGCGCCTTCGGCACTCGAGCGTGCCGCCGCGACCTTTTCCAGGACCTGACGCTCGTGGTGCGCGTAGCCTTTCACTGCCTCGACGAGGTTTCCGACGAGATCGTGGCGCCGTTTGAGCTGTACGTCGATGTCCGCCCAGGAGCCCGCGGCGCGATTCCGCAGCTGAACGAGGCGATTGAAGAGGAATAACCCCCAAGCGACAAACCCTGCCAGCACGAGCGCGATCCAGAACATAAGGTCTATTCTACGGTCGTTTCCGAGGAAACAACGATG
This sequence comes from Vicinamibacteria bacterium, assembly GCA_035620555.1. Classification (NCBI taxonomy): domain Bacteria; kingdom Pseudomonadati; phylum Acidobacteriota; class Vicinamibacteria; species Vicinamibacteria bacterium. Next base: position 8,723 of record DASPGQ010000795.1, on the reverse strand, counting down.
AGCTCGTCTACCAGCCCTACGCTAGCGAGAGCGGTTCGCGAGGCGCCGCAACGTGTCATCGTCGAGCCGGTGCCCGCCTTCGAACCGGAGCTCTTCGAACGTGAGCCCGTTCCGTACGAGTCGCGCGCGCTGAACTTCCCGCTCGGAGTCGTCGAGAAACGGATCCCTGGTGCCGGAGACAACGGTGAGCTGCATCTCGCGCAGGCGCGCGATCGAGCTCTCGTCCTCGATCTCCGGCGGAAGCGACGAGCCCCAGAGAACGAGCTCATCGATCTTCGCCCGTCCGCCGACCGCCCAACGTGCCGCCGTGGCGGCCCCCTGCGAGAAGCCGAGCAGGCGTAGCCGCACCGTTTCTCGGGACACGATCGCGAACAGGTGATCGTGCACAAGGTCGAGATAGCGGACGTAGTCTTCGATCTCCGCCAGCCGATCCTCGCGCGTCATCCAGGAGGCGCCCACCTTCTGGTGGTCCTCGTGGTAGAAACGCGAGAGCGCTTCGGGCGCCACGAGAAGAGTCATCTCGCTGGAGAGGGCCTCGGCCTTTTCGAGGAGCTCGGATGCCAGCTGACTGTAGCCGTGACACAGCATCCACACGTTCTCGAGGTCCCTCTCGAGGTTCCCGAGGGTGAAAAAGCGGGCGCTGCGAGGCACGACGAGCCGATGGGTCTCGGGAGCCATGGGAAACCATCCTATCAGCAAGGGCTCGCCTCCGGCCCGTGCCGCGGGCGTCGACGTCAATCAAACACTGCGCTCGGAGCGAGCATCGATTACTGTTCTTGCTTGGGAATGAGCCCGCGGATCGCGCGCTTCGCCGCGTCGGTGGCCGCCTCCTTGGCTTCTCGCTTGAGACCGCTCCCGGCCTGGGCGACCAGCGCGCCCCCGTCGGGCCGAACTCTCGGATCTTCCGTCGTGCCGGAGATGTGAATGGGAATCGGCACCCAGCCGTTGTCGTCGCTCAGAACGTCGAGGACGTTCCCTCCCACTCCATCGATCTGGATGCCCTCGCGATCCGTTGCCACGGAGAGGTCGAAGTCGATGGGACCGTCGAGGCTCGCCGTTCCCTGAACCGCCATGAGAAGCCGCTCCGCCTCGAACTGGAACGGTGCGAGGGAGACGACACCGTTCTCGAGCCGAAAGCTCGCCTGAGTCGCCTTGTAGGGAGAGCCCACCACGACGTCCTTCCCGAGCGCCTCATCGATCTGGCGAAAGACCGACGCGTCAGGAAAGGTCCCCGCGCTCAGGCTCGCCACGCCGTCGGCGACGACGGCCTTCGGGTCCGGCCCCTCGCCCGCGATGTCGAGCTCGACGCTGGCGGGGCCGAAGCCGGAGCTCGCCCCGACGCACCGATTGACGTCGATGGACGGCCCCCGCGCGGAAAAGCGATAGGCGTAGGGCGTGGGATTGAAGTCGATCTCGGCATCCGTCGCGAAGTCGCCGTAGTCGGTAGTGAGCGAAAGCTCGGGCATCTCGAAGCGCGCCCGCGCGAGACGAAAGACGCTAGCGATCTCTCGCAGCTCGAAGTGATTGAGCATCACCTTTCCGATCCCGAGGTCTCCTTCGGCGGCAAGGCTCGCCAAGAAGCCCGGTCCCGGCTGGTAGCTGAAGTTCCGAATGCGCAAGTCGAGTCCTTCGACACGCGTCAAGCCCTCCGCGTCGCGGCGTCGGAGCACGAACACACCGTCCTCCAGACGAACCTCTTTCACGTCGAGCGCCAGTCCGCCCTCGTCCATGCCCGATCCCGTTTGCGTCCCCTCGGAGGCAGGTGATTTGGAGCTCTCCTCCGGGGGTGGGCTCTCGCCCGGTACGTCCCATTCCACGATCTCGATCTTTGGCTGCTCGAGGACCACCTGGTTGATCGCGACCGTGCCGGACAGAAGCGGCCCCACGCGGTGCTCGAGGACGAGGCGGTCGAGGGTGGCGCTCATCTCCCGCCCCTCCCTCGCCGAAGAAGCTTCGACGTTCTCGAGAATGACCCCTCGAAACAAGTTGAAGCGAAAACCGCTCGCGGTGATGGTCGCGCCCGTCGCTTCTCCGGCTTTGGCGAGGATCTTGCGGCCGAGCTCGGGCGCGTCCCAATCACGGGTCGAGAGGAAAACTGCAATCATCAGCAGCACCCCGAGGCCGATCAGTATCTTTCTCTTCATTCTCGTCCCTCCCTTCGCCACCGGGATCGGAAGGGCGTTACGGCCCCCCCGACACCCGGGCCTTCTCGCGCCGCTCCTCCTGTCTCAGGATGAGCTGATAGGCGATGTAATACTTGTAGATATTGCTCACATACTGCACCGTCTCCCGTCCAATGCGCTTCGCGGCGATGAGCTCGACGTTGTTGAACCAGCGATTCGGATCGAGTCCTTGTTCTTCGGCTTCGCGTCTCAGGCTCCGGACACGGCCCGGCCCGGCGTTGTACGAAGCGAAGGAAAACAGGGCCCTGTCAAGCTTGCGGATCGACTCGTCGCCGAAGAAGTTGTCGGCCACCCACCGGTTGTACTTGATACCCGCATGGATGTTGCTCTCTAGGTTCTCGATATCCGGGATGTCGACGGCCTGGTCACGCGCCGTCGCGGGCATGACCTGCATGACGCCAATCGCGCCCACATGGCTCCGCTTCGACTGGTCGAGGCCGGATTCCTGATATCCCTGTGCCACCATCAGGAGCCAATCGAAGTCGTACTGGGCGGCGTATTTCTGGAAGAGAGCCACCATGGAACGGAAGCGGGCGATGTCCTCCTCACTCCGGGCGTTCTTCAACCATTTCGTGGTCTTCAGGTACTTCTTGATGAGCATGTTCCCCATCAATGTCCCCTGCTTCTGGCTCTTCACGAACGTGTTGACCATCTTGGCAAGCTCGGGGCTGTCTTTTCGAAACGCCCAGGCGATGTCGCCACCCGTCGAAACCGGCGCGTCGGCGTGGAGCACGATGCCGGGGAAAACTTCCTTCCAGAGCTCGGCGATGAAGCTGTCGGCGACAGTAGCGGGGATCAGCCCCGCGGCAACCATCTCGATGAGGTCGCCGTCCTCGAGAATCTCGTCCGCGGGAACGATCTCGATGGGGGCCTTGCCCTCGGAGACGAGGCGATCGTTCAGCGGCTCAAGATGCTCGGCGTAGCTGCTCGAGAGGCGAACGTGAACCTCCTTCCCTGACAACTCGTCCAGGCTGGACACGGGGGCGCTGCCCGCGCCACTAACGACGACCTCGGCGATGTCGCGCGCGAGCGGATCCGAGAAATCCACTTGCTGGAGCCGGTCGGGCGTGACGGTGAGCGTCGCGGCGGCGATGTCCCCCTCTCCGGAAAGAAGCTTCGGAATCAGCTCGCCCCGGGAGACGGGCACGGGCACTGCGTGCACCTTTACGTGGCCCGAGCCGAGAGACTCGTTGAGGTGCTCCTCGAAGGCTTTGATGGACTCGTAGGTCAAACCGAGCTCGCGGCCCTTGTCCACAAAGTAGAGAACCGGGCTCTGAACGACGAGAAAACGGACGACGCGGCGTTCGGCCATGCCGGGGAGGTCTCCCGTCCAGGGCTCCGCGATGGGAGCAAGTCCGGGTGGGAGCGGTTCGGGCTCCGGAGGCGGCGGGATTTCCTCTTGATCTGCCGGAGCCGGGGCCTCCTGCTGCGCGAGCTCCAGCGAGGCCTGCTCCTCAGAAGCGCCGCAGTAAGAGAACAGGACCGACGCGAGCGATGAAAGCGCCAGGGATTTGATTCTTCTCATTGAATTCCTCGTTGGGAACGGCAGAACGAACCGGAACCTTTTGTCCCGGTCGTAAGCCGAAATCCGCGTTCACATTATTAGAGTCTCGATCGATTCGGTAGTTTACGACAAAAGGGCTGGTAACGCTCGACAGCGAGCCCGTGCGGTCACGCCCACGATTTTCCACGGATGATTCATATGAAGAAGGACGACGTCTTGGGGCTCATCGCCATGGGGGCGATCTTCGGGGCGTGGCGTTAGATTACCGGGCGCCCGCGCTATAGTACCGGCGACTAGGAGGTGCTCTTGGGCCGCAACATCGGGCTCGCCATCGCGTTCGAGCGAGAGATCACCGGTATCGATCCCCGCGCTTTCGACGGAAGGCAGCTCGGCTCGGCGAGACACACCATCGACGCGATCGCCCACGAGTACGATCTGCCGGGACTCGGCGAGTTCGTGGCCTTCAGTCGCGTCGAGGCCGAAGCGCTCGCGGAGGACATGAAGTTCGACGCGCCCACCGTGGGAAGCCAGTCGGGCCGTTGGTTCTCCGCCGCGAATGGCCTCGAGGTCGTGAGACAGATCCTCGCCCATCTCGAGGAGAACCCCGAGGACGTCCCCGACGTCGCCTCGCTTCTTGCCGGGCTACGCTCTCTCGAGAGCCTCCTTGCGCGCGCCGACGCGGACGAGGTGCGCTTCCGCTTGAGCGTGGACTACTAACTCGTCGGGAATAGCTCCTCGCCTCGAGCATCGTCACAGCGCGGAACGCATCACTGCGGCCACGAACACGCCGAGGTAGTTCCCTAAGGCGTAGCCGAGAAGTCCGACGGCGACTCCAGGAAGCAAGCGATCCGTATACCCGCGGGCGCTCGCCATCGCCATCGCCGAAGCGGCACCTCCGATGTTCGCCTGGGAGGCCACCGCAAGGGTCCCGGGGTCGAGCTTCAAGAGTCTGCCAGAACCGAAGAGGATGATGCCGTGGACCCCCACGGTGATACAGGCAAAATAGAAGACCGCCGGTCCCACCCGAACGATATTCTGAACGACCGACTGCGCCCCGTTGCTCGCGAGGAACAAAAGCACGAGATAGTTGCCGATCATGGCCGCTCCCGCCAAGCGCTTGACCGCCGGAATCTGAGCCGAAGCCAGAGCGAGCGTCGTAAGCCACAGCACCTCGGGGACGACGGGGATCTGACTGGCGAGCAGACGCGCGCCGAGGAGGGCGCCGAGCGCGACCACGATCAGGGACGCGGCGTCGGCAACACCGACGGGCACTCCGCTCGAATAGAGCGAGCGCTCGAGGGTCATGGGCCCCTCAGGGCCCGCGTCGTCATCACCGGAGTCGAATCGGAGCCCTTGCGGCTTGCGCCTTCCCAGGATCACCGGAACGGCGAGACAGGCCGCCATCCAGAACGCCGTGAGGATGACGTCCGCGGCGATGGCTGCGGTGAAGAGATCGCTCGACGTGTCGAACGCCTGGGCGAGCGCGGCGAAGTTCACGCCTCCGCCCACATAAGTACCCGTGAACTGTCCCGCGAGCTTCCAGGTCTCGTCGCCGATCGGCCCGCGGAGAAAAAACCCGGCGACCATTGCACCGACGGCGGAGCCGAAGGCACCAAGGCCGAAGGCGGCCAGCATCTTGGGTCCAGCGTCCACGATCGAGCGTACGTCGACGGCAGTCAGGATGAGCACGATCCCGAGACTCACACCGGTTCCCTGAAGAAAGCCGTAGACGCTCGACTCTCCCGGAACGACCCCTGCATTCGATAGCACCATCCCCAGAACGAGAGCGACGAGGGCCGCGCCCATCGAGCGGAAGAACGACACGTGCGCTTCGAGCTTCAGCGAAACGACCACGACGAGGGCGATGACGACGAGCACGGCGAGCGGCTCGGCGACGAGCGCGGTTCCCCCCGACATTGCCGGCGTCGCTATTCTCGCAGCGTCCCCTCCATCGCCGTCGCGATCTCGGGTCGCGCTTCGGCACTCGGGAGATACTGCGGCTCGGGGCGATGGTTGGTGCGCTGTTCGTAGGCGTAGGCATAGGAGAGCACGGAGGCGTCGGCGTCCCTGGTGCCGATGAAGGAAACGCCTACCGGAACGCCGTGAACGGTCCCCATGGGGACCGAGGCGTGCGGGTAGCCGGCAATCGCCGCCATCCATCCCGCTCCGGCCCAATCGGGCCACACGTCGCCGTTGACGGGATCGATGCGTGAGGCCACCGGGCCCGAGGGGGAGACGAGAACGTCGAGGTCATGCGCCGCCAACAGGGCGTCGATACCTTTCTCGCGGGTGGCCGCCTGAACGCTGTCGCGCGATTCGATGTATTCCGCATCGTCGAGGCCGCCTTTGGCCGCCGACTCCTCGAAAATGCTCTGATCGAACAAAGCGAGCTCGACGTCGGCATGTTCCTCATTGAAGGCAATGAGCTCCTCGAGCGTACGCACGGGAACGGGCTCCGCAGCATCGGCAAGATAGTCGTTGATCCCTGCCTTGAATTCGTATTTCAAGACGTTGCTCGAGTGCTCCTGGAAATTCTCGTCGCCGCGCTCGAACTCCTCGATCTCGACCAAGGTCGCACCGGCCGTCTTCAAGGCCTCGAGCACCTTATCGAAGTGCCCGATGATGTCGGGGTTCGAGCCCTGGGAGAATCGCAACACGCCGACGCGTGCCCCGTCGAGTGCGTTTTCATCGAGAGCGGCGACAAAGTCGGTCTTCGCCGGTCCCGTCGCCATGGCGTTGAGCATCATTGCAGCACCGCGCACGGTCTTGGTCATCGGCCCTGCGGTGTCCTGCGAAGAGGAGATCGGCACGATGTACTGCTGCGACACCAGCCCGACGGAGGGCTTGAAGCCGACGATCCCGTTGGCTTGCGACGGACAGATGATGGAGCCGTTCGTCTCCGTCCCCACCGCGCCGGCTGCGAGCGAGGCAGCGACCGCCGCGCCCGAGCCCGAGCTGGACCCGCACGGGCTTCGGTCGAGCATGTGCGGATTGCGCACCTGCCCGCCGAGCGCCGTCCAGCCGCTGATGGAGTGGTTGGAGCGGTAGTTCGCCCACTGCGAGAGGTTGGCTTTGCCGAGAATGACGGCACCCGCCTCTCGCAGGCCGCGAGCGAGCGGCGAGTCGCGCTCGGTGACGTTGTCCTTCAACGCGAGCGCTCCGGCGGTCGTGGCGACTGCGTCGGCCGATTCGATGTTGTCCTTCAATAATATCGGTACGCCATGGAGCGGCCCGAGCTCCTCACCCGCCGCGCGTTTCGCGTCCGCCGCGCGAGCGTCGGCGAGCGCGCCGGGATTCAGGGCGAGGACGCTTCTCAGGCTGGGTCCCGCCCAGTCGATGCGCTCGATCCGCGCGATGTAGGCGGTGACGAGCGCCTCCGAGGTCGTCTCGCCGGCGCGCAGGGCTTCCGCGATCTCCGGCAGGCTCCTGGCGAGAAGGCCCTCGGGGGCATAATCCGTCTCCGAGGCCGGAGGAGGGTTCTCTTCCTTGGTCGCTTTCTGCTGTGCCGTCGGTGCGCAGGCAACGAGCGTGAGCGTAACCGTGACCATCCCTGATACTTCACGAATCCATGAGCTCATCATGGCGTCTGTCTAGCACGGACGGCGGCGGTCACGCCACTCGCGAACCGCGCCGCCGCTAGCTCGGATTCGACGTGATTCGAACTCACCTCGCTGGCTTGCATGCGGCGGGTAACCCATCGAGGTGGAGCAAATCACTCATCCCTGCCAAGAGCGGTGCACACTGTCGGAGATCAAATGCGGTATCGGACTTGCTTACCTGGTCAATGGGATGGACAAATCGTGCGATCTCGGACCGTCACAAACACGGGGGGACTTCACATTCCCGAAAGGAGTCGACTCGCCTGTCCCCACGGCCCAGGAGCTCGAGCGCATCGAGCGGTTGGCAGAGGCGCTTGGCCGGGAGCGTCCCGGGCTCCTCTCCCTTAGCCCGGAGCTCGCGCATCTCGTTGCCACGACGTCGGCCCGCGCGCCGACCCTCCACCTCGACGACCAAAGCGATATCACGGTGGTGGCCCCGCGCCATGACACGAGCTACATCCAGGATCGGGCGCGAATCCGTGCGCAGACCGGCGACATCGTCGCATGCAACGCGCCTCCCGTGGACGGCTACGAAGAGTACTGTTGCGAGATGCTCGGTCTCGGTAACGTCGAGTGGGTGGCTCCGGATGCGCTTCGCCATCGACGCAACCTCGCCAGTCATTGCTGGACCGCCCGAGCGGCGCGACGGCGTTTGATTCGGGCCGTCAAGAGCGATGGCGTCCGCATCATCCACCCGCTGATGGGTAGTGCCGCCGTGTGGCACTTTGCGCTGTTGCTCGAGCGCGCCACCCGCAAACGGCTCGCGGTCCTCGCCGCGCCACCCGAAGTAAGCCGTCTCGTGAACGACAAGACCAAGTTCGCCGAGATCGTGGCGGCACTGTTCGGAAAGGATGCCCTTCCCCGGAGCTACGCGGCAACGAGCATGGCACTCGTCGCCCGATACGTGAAGGAGCTTTCCGGAAACTGCGAGCGGATCGCCCTCAAGCTTCCCGACGCGGCAGGTGGAGCGGGAAACGTCGTGCTCGACGCCGGCTCCCTGCGCCGGGCGACGCTGACGGAAATTCGCCGACGCCTCAAGCCGGTTCTGCGGGGAATCGATTGGCGCTCCGGTGAGAAGCTCCAAGTCAGCGGCTGGGCGAGGGACGTGCTCTCGACGCCGTCGGTCCAGACGTGGATCCCGCCCGAGCGCCACCAACCCCCTCGCGTCGACGGGGTATTCGAACAGCTTCTCGAAGGCCCGGCCTTCGAGTTCATCGGTGCGCAGCCGGCGAGCCTTCCCGCGCCGGTACGTCACGGCATCGAAAGAGACGGATTGTTGCTAGCGAGCCTGTTTCAGCGGCTCGGCTACGTCGGCCGATGCTCGCTCGATCTCGTGCTGACGGGCAGTACCCTCGAGGACAGCCGGCTCGTCTTCATCGAATGCAACGGCCGTTGGGGCGGGACCTCGTTGCCCATGTTCCTGGTCCATCGATTGTT
>DASPGQ010000794.1 GCA_035620555.1 Vicinamibacteria bacterium | reverse complement strand
GACGCGATTTGGCAGAGCCGCCTGCCGCTGTCGTTCCAAGCCGCGCACAATCATCGCTTCGGGGGATGCAACGGGACCCTCTCACTCGACCCGGGGGGGATTGGCTTCGCGTCCGAAGACCATGCATGGCAATGGGCTTTTGGTGACATGCTTTCTCTGGAAAGAGACAACCGCAGGGTCTTGAATCTCAAGACCCGAGAATCCGACCGGCTGAAGCTAGGCGGGGGCAAGAACTACAAGTTTCAGTTCACGAACCCCATTCCCGACGACGACTGGGCGCGGTTCCAGCGCCTGGCGCGCCGCTAGCCGCCAAATTCGTCGCACGCGAACGCGACACTCAGTTGCGGGTGGGCGCGAGCCGCTCGCGCTCTTCGACCAGATCCCGATGTCCCTGTCTGATGGCAAATATAGGGCGCGGGGGTTCGGTGACGGGTGATCCTAGGGAAGATCCATGACCAGCTTCATGCCGGCTTGAACCTCGTCCATCCGAGCCCGGGAGAGCGCACCGATCTTTTCCGTGAGGCTCAGCTTGTCGACCGTCCTAATCTGAGTGACGTTGACCACCGATTTCTTCCCGAGATTGGCCTCCCCTTTTCGCAGGGTGACGTTCCCGGGTAGCTCGCCCAGCCGCCGGGTGGAGGTGATGGCGATGACGATCACGGTATTGAGGCGACTGTCATTCAGAGGGTCGCACTGGACGACCAGCCCGGGACGTTTTCCCTGGGCTCCCACCCTTTGGCGGGAGAGAAATCGACCCAGTACACGCCACCCTTCCGAATTACCATTCCTGTCCTTCGCAACTCTCGCCCGCTTCGAACCATCGGGCGGTCTCGAGCTGCTCCTTCCGAATCGCCTCGTCCGAGAAGACGCGGTCGTAAACCTCTTTGAGATGACTGTTCCTCTGCTGCAAAAGCTTCTCCCGAATCAGAGACGAGATGAATTTGCTCCTTGATATACCCTTCTCGGAGCTCAACGCGTCGACCATCTCGAGCAGATCTTTGGGTATCGTGATCGCCACCTTTTCGGTATTCATTAAGACTGAACCTCACCTGTAGTTATAGTATCTGAATACCATCTAGTCATACCGCGTGCGTGAGGGAATCAAGCTCTCAGTTGCGGGTGGGGGCGAGACGCTTCAACTCCTCGAACCAGGCTCGAAAGACACCTCGATTTTCGCCTTGTGTTCGCCTAATCGCGCAGCTCCTCGCGCTCGGCTGCGATCCTGACAACTACGTCGCCCTCGACGAACAAACGATGGCGAGAGCTCATCTACCGTCTACGAAGTCGACCCGCTGATCTGCGACCGGTGCGGTTCCGAGATGAAAGTCCTCGCTCTCATCACCGAACACGAGGTCATTCGCAGGATTATTCGCGCTCGCGCTCACATCTGATTCCCTCGAAGCAGCCCGATGGCAATCGCCCACGAAACTCACCATAATTATGAATTCTTGCAAATTAAAATACTATATTTCATAATGCAAGGATGATGATTCCCAGACGCCTCATGGGTGACGTCCGGTTGGCTTTGAGGCAGTTCCCGGTCGTCGGCATCGTCGGCGCTCGGCAGGTTGGCAAGACGACGCTCGCCAAGGAGATTGCTCGGAGTCGCAAAAACGCTGTCTATTTGGATCTCGAGCTTCCGTCGGATCTCGCAAAGCTCGCGGAACCCGAGCTCTATCTCCGCCAACACTCGCGCGCCCTCGTCATCTTGGACGAGATCCAGCGCCGTCCTGACTTATTCCCTCTCCTGCGGGCGCTGGTCGACAAGAATCGTAGAAGACGTTTTTTGATTTTGGGGTCCGCAACGCCGGATCTGACTCGGCAGTCCTCTGAGAGTCTCGCCGGCCGCGTTCAGTATCTAGAGCTGACTCCATTCAATCTCGCGGAGCTCGGGGAGGACGAGGGTACCATCCAACGCCGGTGGAACCGGGGCGGCTATCCTCTCAGCTACCTCGAGACCGATGACGCGCGTTCGATGCGGTGGCGACACGCGTTTATTCAGACCTATTTGGAGCGCGATTTACCAAACCTTGGAATCCGCGTTCCGGCCACGATGCTCCGGCGATTCTGGACGATGCTCGCCCACTCGCACGCCCAGCTCTGGAACGCAAGCAAGATAGCGCAGAGTCTCGGTGTCACGCCCCCGACGGCGCAGCACTATCTCGACATACTCCAAGATACGTTCATGGTGCGACAGCTCCCACCTTACCACGCCAACGTAAAGAAGCGTCTCGTGAAGTCGCGCAAGATCTTCTTGCGAGACAGCGGGATTATCCATGCGCTACTGGACATTCCAGCCTACGATGCTCTTCTCGGCCACCCCTCCGCGGGAGCCTCGTGGGAGGGCTTCGTCCTGGAGCAGATACTCACCAGGGTGCCGGCGTCGTGGCAGGCTTTTTTCTATCGCACGAGTGCAGGCGCTGAGATCGACCTCGTGCTCGTTCCCGGCGGCCGGGCGCGACCTCTCGCCGTCGAGATAAAACTGTCGCTCGCGCCTACTCCGAGCCGCGGGTTCTGGTCCGCTCTCGAAGACCTGAACCCCTCGAAGAGCCACATCGTGTATCCGGGCGAGGAGCTCTACTCGGTGGCCAAGAACGTCTTCGTGCTTCCCGTTTCGAGCCTCGCGAGGCTCTGGAAGGGTCGATGACGGACATCCGGAAGACCCTCGATCCGCGTCGCTCGGCCCTCGCGACCCCACCGGAGTCGACGAGTGTCCCCGCCTCGGTCTTGATGAATGAAACTACAGAAGTCTGTCGCATTCGAAATGGGATTGTAAGTGTCACGTTGTGTTCGTACCCAAACGGCGTGGGAAGACGCTGTTTGGGAAACATTCGGAGGAGAACTTTACTCCCGTTACGCTCAAAGCTGTTCATGTCTCACTGGTCGAACCAGTGGCTTACCCCGCAATGCGGAGTTAGCCCTCCAGAGCCAATGGCGTATAATTTTGCGAGACCCTGGAATTTTCGTCTTGATCGGCCGCACGATCGCGCACTACCGCATAACCGCCGCCATCGGCTCGGGCGGCATGGGCGAGGTGTACCGGGCCACCGACACGAAGCTGGGACGGGACGTGGCGATCAAGGTCCTGCCCCCCGAGATGGCCGCGAGCCCGGAGCGCCTCGAGCGCTTCCAGCGGGAGGCGAAGGCCCTCGCCGCCCTCGACCACCCCGGGATCGTCACCGTCCACTCCGTCGAGCAGGCCGACGGGGTCCACTTCCTGACCATGCAGCTCGTCGAGGGCCAGCCGCTTGCCCGCCTCATCCCCGAGGGCGGGATGCCGGTCGAGCGGATCGTCGTGATCGCCACCGCGCTCGCCGAGGCCCTCGCCGCCGCCCACGACAAAGGCATCGTCCACCGCGATCTCCAGCCCGGCAACGTGATGGTCACGACGGACGGGCGGGTCAAGGTCCTGGACTTCGGCCTGGCCAAGGTCGAAGGCTCGAGCGAAGTGGCGGACTCGGAGCTCTCGACGCTGATGAGGACCCGCGAGGGCGTGGTGATGGGGACGGTGCCCTACATGTCCCCCGAGCAGGTGTCGGGCATGAAGGTCGATCACCGGACCGATATCTTCTCTCTCGGCATCCTTGTGTACGAAATGGCCACCGGGCGACGCCCCTTCCAGGGCCGCTCTCCGGCCGAGCTCGCCTCCGCCATCCTCCGCGACGCGCCGCTCGAGCAGTCGCGGTCGGACCTTCCGGAGGGCCTGCAGCGGGTCATCGCCCGCTGTCTCCAAAAGAAGCTGGACGACCGTTTCCCGACAGCTCGGGAGGCTGCTGAGGCGCTGCGGAACCTGCCCAGCCGGCCGGCGTCGGTGGCGCCCGCGCCGCCTGCGGCCGGCACGCCCGCGCTGATGCCGTCGACGGGGGCTCGACCGAAGGAGGGGGGCTTCTGGGTCGCGGTGCTGCCCTTCAAGCACCGGGGTGCCGAGCCCGGCGTCCTTGCCCTGGCCGAGGGGCTGACCGAGGACATTGTGACCGGCTTGTCGCGCTTCTCCTACCTCCGCGTCATCGCGCGCAGCTCGACCTCACGTTACTCCGGCGAGGGGCTCGACGTACGCTCGGTCGGCCAGGAGCTGGGAGCCCGCTACGTGATGGACGGCAGCGTTCGCCAGGCGGGTTCGACGCTGCGCATCGCCGTTCAACTGGTGGACGCGACTTCCAGCGCCCATCTGTGGGCGGAGACCTACAACCGCTCCTTCGACCCCGACGCGATCTTCGAGCTGCAGGACGAACTCGTCCCCCGGATCGTCTCCACGGTTGCCGACTGGTACGGCATCCTTCCCCGCAGCATGAACGAGGCCGTGAGGAGCAAGCCTGTCGGGGAGCTGAGCCCCTACGAGGCGCTGCTGCGCGCGTTCGGCTACTACTGGCGCGTCACCCCCCAGGAGCACGCCGCGGTGCGGCCCATCCTCGAGCGGGCCGTCGAAGAAGCGCCTGGCCACGCGGCGGCCTGGGCCATGCTGTCGATGCTGTACGGGGAGGAGGACCGATTCGGATTCAACGTCCTCCCGGACCCTCTCGGCCGCTCACTACAAGCCGCGCGGCGTGCGGTCGAAGCCGCGCCCGAGAGCCACGTCTCGCATCTCGCCCTGGCCCAGGCTCACTACTTCCGCAAGGAGTTCGAGGCGTTCCGGAGCGCCGCGGAGCGGGCCCTCGCCCTCAATCCCCTGGACGGAGCCACGGTCGAATACCTGGCTCACTTGCTGGCCTTCGCCGGGGACTGGGAGCGCGGAAGCGAGCTGGACAAGAGAGCGAGGCTGCTCAATCCCCACCACCCGGCATGGTATTGGGCCGTCCCTCTCCTCGATGCGTATCGCAAGGGCGACTACCAGGGGGCGCGAGCCGTTGCCCCCAAGGCCCTCATGCCGGGGCAGTACTACTCGCACGCGCTCTTTGCGGCCGTCTACGGTCAGCTCGGAGAGCGCGAGGCCGCGAGCGGGCACGTCCGGGAGGTGCTGGCGCTCCGGCCTGACTTCGCCGAGATCGCCCGGGATCAGTTCGGCAAGTGGTACCTTCCCGAGCTCGTCGAGCACCTGATCGACGGCCTCCGCAAGGCGGGGCTTCAGATCCCTTCGCCGAGATAAGATCTCTCAACCCCAGAGCTCCTCCGGCCCAAACAACGATTCATTGATAGACGCGAGACGCGGGCACGGCACCGCCGTCACGCTCACGCTCACGCTCACGCCGCACCATCGCTCCGGATGAACATTTCCTCATCGAGGGGGAGACCCCTGACGTCGCGAGCTGGGACGACGTGGTACGGAGCTACGTGGAGCTCTTCCGTTCGCTGGCTTGAAACTCCATCCGCCTGTAACGCGGAGAGGAAGTAGCGAAGGAGTCAGGGATTGGGTAGATTACTCCTGCGTCGCGTCCACCCCTGGGAGGGATCCCGCCGATTGTTTCGATCTGCGCTAGAATCCACCACATGGGCTCTCTGTGGGCGGATACACGATGCAGAGTGGGAGGCGAAGCTACTGGATTTGCTGCGCGAGGCATCCGTCGCCCGCCGTTTCGCGCTCGCGGACGCGCTCACCAACACCGTCATCTCTTTATCGAGACGCGCACTCGCAAAACAGCGACCGCTCGAAAGCGAACGAGAGATCCTTCTCGAGTGGGTTGGCCTCCACTATGGCCGCGACCTCGAGTATGAGCTCAGGGATTTTTTCGCCCAGGCACGCTCCGGCTGATGGATCCCAGGCTTTCGAGCGCGACTGCAACGACGACTACCGAGCTTCGAAAATATCGAGGGGAAGAAGGGCTGTCACTCCGACGTTGGGGGCGTCGACGAGCTGGCCGATCCTCAAATCCACGGCGACGCTCGAGATGATATACGCCTGTGCACGGGTCATCCCGTAGGTCTCGGTGATGTAGTCGATCATCTCCAGAAGCGCGTTGCGTGCAGCGAGCGAGACGTCCTTCGAAAGGTTCTCGAGTCCGGCGGCGACGTCGGATTTCAAATACGCCATGTCCGGGGGCAATTCGCCTTTACGTTTCAGCGGAAACCCAGTGGTCGCGTAGAAGCGTCGTGACGGGATGTCGAGGAGGCGCACCGGCCCTTCGTAGTGCGGTCCGCGGCCGAGACGCGGGCCGTCCTTGATGAGGGCTGTCGTCACGATCGCGTCGGCGTCCATTTCGATCGCGGTGCCCGATACCTCACCGTCTCCCTGCGCGAAATGCATATCCCCCATTCCGAGGCCACATCCCGGCACGTAGCACGGGAGGTAAATCGTGACGCCGACTCCGAGGTAGCGGATGTCCATGTTGCCGCCGTGCTCGCGGGGCGGGACGGTGCGAAGGCACTCGGCTTCATGAGAGCCCCCGGGACCGCAAACTTCGGCGGGCGACGCGTAGGGGGCGTGAGGCGCGAAGACCGAACCACCGGCCTCGGCGAGCGCGGCCTCCCGGGCGAGCATCGTGTCGAGCTCCTCGCGCCCGGGAAGCACGGTGACGACGCCAGGAAAGCTGGCGTTGGGAACTCGAACCCCGGGAAGGCTGTCGCTCACGGCTTCCTTGCGGTTCAGTCGCCACAGCACCTCGAGGGGCTCCGAGATCACGTCGGAGACGAAGCCGATCTCGCTCACGATCGTGAGACCGAATGGTCCCGGGTCGATGTCGAGAATGGTGACCGCGAGAACGTCTCCCGGCTCGGCCCCTTCGATGTGCACCGGCCCGGCGAGCGCATGGACCGCTCCCAGGGCCGAGTCCTCCATCCAGGGTTCATCGGCCGTGACAGCCGGGTCCAAGTTGACGTCGAGCGCGTTTCGCATCTTGAGTAGAATGGTTTGCCCGGGACGGGCGCGGGCCGCGATGGGGATGTCCGGATGAAGTCGGTTGAAGCATCCGGGATCTTCTCTACAATGGTTTCCCTCGCCGCCCACGACAACGATCTCGCTGACGGGGGGCTGTACGACCAGAAAGAGATGCAGAAACAGGCTAAACATGCGGGACAGTCTATCGTATCTGTTCCGTTCTCCGTTTCTATGTCGCGCGCGATGAAATCCGCGAGCTCTCAGGCGCTCGGGACGTAAAGAGCTCGATGGCTTCCGTTGCCATCCGTGCCCTTGGGTCGCTGGCGTTCGTCGCGGGAATCGTCGGCTGCTCGAGCGACCACGCTCAAACCTACCGAATCGACTTCGCCGGCGGGCCCCAGGGCTGGATCGCCGGGTTCGCCGACTATCCCCCCGGTCAGGAAGACTTCTACGAGCTCGAGGCGGATTGGCGCGCACTTCCTGCTTCGCTCGACTCCGGTCGAAGCGCGCAGTACATCTCGGGAAACAACCACAGCGACGATCTATGGATGTACTACAAGGGTCGTATCGGCGGTCTCGATGCGAACCGGTCCTACCGGGTGCGCTTCAACCTCGAGATTGCGACGGCGGTTCCCCGTGGTTGTGTTGGTGTCGGTGGAGCACCCGGCGAGGATGTCACCGTCAAGGCGGGCGCCTCGGTGGAAGAGCCCGACGCGGTCCTCGACGGCGAACTCCTCCGCATGAACGTCGACAAGGGACAGCAGACGAACCCCGGCCCGAACGCCGTCGTCGTTGGCGACGTCGCGAATAGCGTCGCGTGCGGCGAGACACCGCGATGGGAGCTGGGGCAACTCTCGAGCGGAGACGAAAGCGTCGATGTCGTGACCGACGGCAGAGGATCGGTATGGCTCTTCGTGGGCACCGACTCCGGTTTCGAAGCGACGACGAGTCTCTACTACACGTGGGTCGCCGCCACGTTGGAGCCCCTGTAAGCGAAACGCGGGTTGATCACGGGTGCATTATTAAGGTCAATCGGTAGGAGCTCCCTCGAGCAGAGGCTCGAGGGGCTCCTCGCGCGGTCCGTTCTCGTCGCAGACGGCGAAAATCGTCTCCTCCGCCCGGTACATCGTCGCGCCGGCGTATTCCCCTTTCGCGTTCAAGGCGAAGAAGCGGATGTTGAAATTCGGGAGTCCGCGGCCGTTCAGAAGCCTCTTCTCGACCGTGTTCGCCTGGATCCGCT
>DASPGQ010000793.1 GCA_035620555.1 Vicinamibacteria bacterium | reverse complement strand
CGAGCCCGCGCGCTTCATCGGCGCCATGGGCCAGGCGAGGGACCCGGATCCATCGGCGCCCTACCTGGGCAACTGGGTCAGCGGCTGGACGAACTTCGAGCGTAACTAACTCGTGACGAAGGCTCTCGTGTTTGTCCGGGTTGGGCTCGGCTCGCTATTAGCGCTCGCCGCGTTCGCTTGCCAGCGGACCGCGGCGAGCGACGTCGAGATGAGGAGCGGCGAGCCGAGCCTTTCCCACGCCTTCGAGACGCCCGAGGAGCTCGGCCGGGCGGTCGTCGATGGTTTGGTGCGTGGTGACGCGGATGCTTTGAAGGAGTTGCCGCTCAGCAAGGATGAGTTCCGCCTCTTCGTCTGGCCAAGGCTCCCGTCTTCCAAGCCAGAACGAGGAATTCCCTTCGAGTACGCCTGGGGCGAGCTCGATCAGAAGAGCCGCGCCTCGATCGCGCGGACATACTCACGCTACAAGGGGAAAGAGCTCACCTTCCTCGCCATTCGCTTCGCCGGCGATACGACCGATTACGATTCTTTCAAGGTCCACCGTGACGCCCGCGTCCAGGTTCGTCTAGCGGACGGAACCGAGGACTGGCTCGACCTTTTCGGTTCGGTCATGGAGTGGCGTGGCCGATACAAGCTCTTCTCCTATGTGACCGACTGATCGAGATTCCGCTCAAGAAAACGCCAGCTCGAAGCCGACCTTTTTCAGCACCCGTGCTTCGGCTTCCAGGTCGGCTCGCGTGAGCGGGTGCTCCTCGAGCCAGTCGTCGGGGAAGGCAAGTGAAAGATGGGTCTTCGCCGTCGCCGCGGCGATGGGAGGGAGCGGCCTCGGGCTCCGGCCGCGATTGAGCAGCACGGCGATTCGCAGAATGATGGCGAGCCGCATCGCCTTCTGAACGTCCAACTGGGTCAGCTTGTCGAATGGGACGCTCGTGAGCTTTCTCCGGTGAACCTCGATCAGAGCGGCCAATAGTTGCTGGTCGTCACGGGAGAAGCCGGCGAGCTCCGCGTTCGACACGATGTAGGCGCCGTGTCGCTGGTAATGGGTGTAAGAAATCGTGATGCCGATCTCGTGCAGCCGGGCGGCCCAGATCAGCTGAAGCCGGTCCTCGTGCTCGGAAACGCCCCAAGGTGCCGCGAGCTGCTTCCAGAGCGCGAGCGCGGTCCGCTCGACCCGGTCGGCCTGGGCGGTATCGATGCGGTACTGCTCCACGAGCCGTTGAATGGTCCTCTCGCGTGTGTCCTCATGGCGGATGCGCCCAATCAAGTCGTAGAGCACCCCCTCGCGTAGCGCCCCGCTCGCTGGCTCCATCGGCTCGACCTCGAGGCTTTCGACCACGCTTCGGAGGATCGCGACCCCGCCGGGAAACACCGCGGCTCGGTCGGCGCTCAGACCGGGAAGGGCAAGCCGCGAGATGCGTCCCGCGTCCACGAGCGCCTTGGCGAGCTTCTTGACGCCTTTTCGAGTGATGTGTTGTCCCCAGCCGCTCTCCCGAATCACGGCCGCGACCGCGTGAATCGTGCCCGATGAACCGTAGGCCCGATCCCAGCCAAGGTTCTTGAATCGGTCCACGATCGTCTCGAGCTCCACCTGGGCCGCGGTCTGGGCGCGCTTCATGTTCTGTTGGGTGATGACGCCGTCGGGGAAGTACCGAGTCGTGAAGGAAACACACCCCATGAAGAGGCTGGCGACGCGGCTGGACTCGAAACCCTCACCGATGATGCATTCGGTCGATCCCCCGCCGATGTCGACGACGAGACGGCGCTCGTCCGCGAAGGGAAGGGAGTGGGACACGCCGAGAAAGATGAGACGTGCCTCTTCTTGTCCCGAGATGATCTCGATCGGGTGCCCGAGAGCTTTCGAGGCCCGGTTGAGGACCTTTCTCGGGTCCTTGACCTGACGAAGGGTGTTCGTGCCGACCGCGCGCACCTGTTTGGGCGGTACGTCCCGCAATCGCTCCCCGAACTTCTCCAGGGCGGTGAACGCCCGGGCGAGGGCGTCTTCGCTCAACGTCTTGTCGTCGGTGAGACCGCCGGCGAGCCGCACGCGCTCGCGCAAGCGGTCCACCTCGTGGACCTCGTCCTCGATCAGTCGCGCGATCTTCATGTGAAAGCTGTTCGAACCGAGATCGACCGCGGCAAACGTATCCGAGTGATTCCGATCTTCCATGTAAGATGGCTCCATGGCTACTTACGCCATCGGTGACATCCAAGGATGTTTTATCACGCTTCAGAGGCTTCTGAAGCGCATCGACTTCGATCCAAGCCGCGATCGGTTGTGGCTTGCGGGCGATCTGGTGAACCGAGGACCCCAATCACTGGAAGTCCTGCGCTGGGCCAAAAGCCTCGGACCATCACACGTCGCCGTTCTCGGAAACCACGATCTCCACCTCGTTGCCAGGGCCGAGGGAGTTCGACGACCGCGGCCGAAGGATACGCTCGATGGCATCCTGGAAGCTCCCGACGGGGGAGTCCTGATCGAGTGGCTCGCCCGGAGGCCTCTCCTCCACCGCGAGGGCGGTTACGTCCTGGTGCATGCCGGGTTGCACCCTTCGTGGAGCCTCGCCGAGGCGGAAGAGCTCGCGTTGGAAGCCGAGCAGGCGCTCCAGTCCCGGAGTCGTCGTGAGCTGCTCGAAGCCATCTACGGTGACGGAAGCCGCGTGGGCTGGAGCCCATCGCTCCAGGGTGGGGCAAGACTCCGAGCGATCGTGGCCGCGCTGACTCGCATCCGCACGGTATCGTCCGACGGCGAGATGAACCTTCGTTTCAAGCGCTCGCCTGCCGAGGCTCCCGAGGGAGGCGTCGCCTGGTTCGAGCGTTTCTCTTTCTCCGACGAGGTCACGGTCGTCTTCGGACACTGGACCGGCCTCGGGCTTCACCTCGGTCGACAGGTCATCTGCATCGACACCGGCTGCGTATGGGGAGGGTCGCTTACTGCGTTGCGTCTTTCGGATCGTCGTGTGTTTCAGGAGCCGAGCGAGCTCGCGCGAGGGCCTCGGGCTCGAAGCTCTTGATGCGCGTTACCTCGCGAACGACGAACGGCTGGAGCCATTCGGGGACGGACTCGCATTCGGCGAGGACCGTCTCGCCTTCGGCGACGACGTCGACATGGCCCGACCCACTGCCATCACCGTCGATATCGTACCGCGAGCGCTCGAGTCGATTCCCGTCGGTGAGTGGCCAGAAAGCGTCGAATCTCTCTCGCGAGATCGACTCCTCGATACTCTGACCCGCGACATCGACGACCCGAAAGAAGCGCGTACGCCGCCCCCGCAGTTCCGACCTGACGTGCTCGGATATTTTCCTTCCAGGCAAGAAGCCCTGACGGATCGTGATCGGGGTTCGTCGGGCAAGTGATTCGGGAACGGACGAGAGAAGGAACCGTTTCCGCATCGACGGTCCCGTGAGCCGGGACGCCAGCCCGAAAACTTCCTCGAAGAAGGAGCTCCCCGCTTTCCCGAGCCAGTGATGGGACAGCTCGGCGAATCGGTCGTTGCGACGCTTCTGCTGGGCATCCAGAAGCACATGAAGACCGGACTCCGTCGCTGGCGTCGACTCGTCGGCCGATGCACGGCCAAGCGCCTTCTCGCGCAAATGGCGAGCTCTCTCGACCGCGGCCCTTTCCAACGCCGAGGCAATCGTTTCCGTCAGCACCCGAGCGTCCTGGAGGTCCCCGAGGCAATCCTGGAGCTGCTTCATCTTCCTTACGATGGTCCTCGCGCCCCGAACCTCGTGCCGCAAAGGCTCGAGCAGATATCGCAGTCGCTTGGCCTCGATGCGCGCACTGTGGAGCTCGTCGACGTTACCGGAAGACGAGATCGAATCGAGCGTTCTCTGCAACGCCGAGCCCTGCTCGGCGAGTAGCTGTCCCGTGGCGAATAGGAAGCTCGCATGAGCTCCCTCCTCGTCCAGCCGCATGCGGCGAAAGGTTCGCTCCAGGGACTTGCGCGCGGCGTCGAACTCCTTCCTCAGCCGCTCGGGGCTCGGGGTCGCCGCCTCTTTCGAGGCGAGCTCGTTGCGCAGGTGCGCCGCCGCCCGTGAACCGTCCTGTTCCAGCTCGGCGCCGGCCTTCTCGAGCCACCCAATCTGCACCTCGGCATCCCGGGCGACGTTCGTGGAGGAGGCCAGCGCCCCTAGCCGTTTGCGAATCTTCTTCGGGTTCGAGCCTTTTAGGAAAGGTCGGTACGCCCGGATGACGCTTCTCAACCGGCGCAGGGACACTCGGAAATCGTGAAGCGCCTCGTCGTCGCCTTTGTCGAGACGATCGAGGGCCTCTGCGCCTTCGGCGAGGAGCCCGAAGCACAAACGCCGTGACGTCTCTTCCGGGGACCGCTCCAGGAGCTCTCTCGAGAGTCGCATCGGTCCCTAGCGACGCTCGGGCCAGGGCTCTTCTTTCACCGCCTCGAACGGCTGCTCGGAGAAAGCCCGTCGCCGGGCCTGCCTTTCTTTCAAGTCGTAGGTGTCGCCGTTTCTCAGGAAGTAGAACCGTCCTCCATCCGCCAGAGTCTTTCGGCTGTCGTAGATCGCAACCAGGCTCCGCCCAATCACCTCGAAACGGTCGCCCTCGACGACGATCGCGGTGTCCTCGTCGATGCCGATTCCCAGGAGCTCGGGAAACTTCTCGATGACGGCTATGAGATCGAAATGACGGTTCCGGACGAGAAGGTGCTGATCGATCGCGACGTTTTTCAGAAACGCGAAGCCCTCGACGTGATCTCCCATCATGATGGTGTTGTTCTTGGTGTCTCCCCTGACGAGGTAGGAGCCTTGAATGGTTGCTCCCGCGGACGACCCACCGATGACCCCGCCGCGCTCGAGGACGGCGTGCAGCTCGAGCTCGGTGCGGGTATCGAGGTAAGCGTCGGCCAGGCGCCACTGTCGGCCGCCGGAAAACCAGACGCCGCGAGCCTCGCGGATGGGACGGACGAAGTCGTCGGAGTTGGCTACGTTGCGGTCACGGGTGTGGAGAACGGTGACGTTCTCGACGCCGAGCTCCCGCCAACGTCGAGCTCCGGAATCGTACTGGTCGTACTCCTCACCTTCGCCTGCGGTTGGAATCATGACGATGGGAGCCTCGGGACCGCCGGCGAGATCGATGAACCGCCTTGCAATGGCCTCGTCCTCCATGGCGCCCCCCACGATGACGAGGGCTCCGTTTTTGGGTCCAATCTCCTGGGCCCCCACGGAGCTCAGCGGCAAAAGAGCTAGCCAAAGGCTTCGTCGAAGAATGACTCGCATCACCTCCTTTATCTAACACAAGCGCGGCGCCGCTGTCTTGCCCGATGTATGATGCCTTCGATGAAGCACGTCGTCGTGGGAACGGCGGGGCATATCGATCATGGAAAGAGCGCGCTCGTTCGCGCCCTGACCGGGATCGACCCCGATCGACTCAAGGAGGAGAAAGAGCGGGGTATCACCATCGATCTCGGCTTCGCCTTCGTAAAGACCGAAGACGATCTTGCGCTCGGCTTCGTCGACGTTCCCGGTCACGAGCGGTTCGTCAAGAACATGCTGGCGGGCGTGGGGGGAATCGACCTCGTCGTCCTCGTGGTGGCCGCGGACGAGTCCGTCATGCCGCAGACGCGCGAGCACTTCGATATCTGCCGACTTCTTCGCATCCCCCGCGGGCTGGTAGCGGTCACGAAGAGCGATCTGGTGGACGAGGAGCTTCGTGAGATCACGGCGCTCGAGGCGAAGGAGCTCGTGGCCGGCAGCTTTCTCGAGGACGCTCCCATCGTTCCCGTCTCCTCGAAAACCGGCGCGGGCCTCGACGAGCTCCGTGCGGCCATTTGGGCGATCGCCACCGAGGTCCCCGGCCGACCGGCCGCCGGCCCCGCCCGGCTGCCGATCGACCGGGTCTTCTCGATGAAGGGTTTCGGGACGGTCGTTACCGGAACGCTCGCTTCCGGCGTGCTCTCCCAGGACGACGAAGTCGAGATCCTTCCCCAGGGTCGCCGAGCCCGCATTCGAGGGCTGCAGGTCCACGGTGAAAAGCGGGACTCGGCTGCCGCCGGACAACGGACCGCGGTAAACCTCCAGGGCGTCGAAGTGTCGGACATTCATCGCGGCTCGGCTCTGGTAGGCAGGGACAGCTTCACGCCCACGATGATGCTGGACGCCGAAGTGGAGGTCCTTCGCTCGTCCCCGGTTCCGGTCAAAGACCTCACTCGCCTGCATCTCCATCTGGGAACGGCCCAGGTGCTCGCCCGCGCCCGCGTTCTCGGAAACCGCGGTCTCATCGCTCCCGGTTCGAGCGGCGCGGTTCAGCTGCGCCTCGAGGCTCCGGTGGTCGCGGCGCGGGGCGACCGGTTCATTCTCAGAAGGTACTCACCGCTCGAGACCATCGCCGGAGGCCGCGTTCTCGACGCTTATCCACCCAAACATTCGGTGCGAAAGTCCGAAGTTCTCGATCGGTTCCGTTCGTTCTCGGGATCGGATGCCTCGGAAGCGGCGGGGCGAATCGTGGAAGAGAGTGGAGTCGCAGGGATCTCGGAGCACGAGCTGGCGCGACGTCTGTTCGTCGAGCCGTCGGCGCTCGGGAGCCTCGTCGACCGACTCGCCTCCAACAGCCATACGTTCGTCGTCTCCGGGTCGCCGCGTATTCTCGTTTCCGCTTCGGTCGTCGCCTCCCTCGAAGAACGCATCGACGACGAGCTCGCCCGCTTCCAGAAAAAGAACCCTCTACTCGAGGGCATGCCGAAGAGCGAGCTCCGGGAGAAGGTCGCTGCCGGGTTCGACCCCGACGTGTTCGAATGGGTTCTCGCCAAAGCGGTCTCGGAGGGGAGGCTCGGTACGGCCCGCGACCTCGTCGCCACCGCGGGACACACCATCCAAATGAGCCCTGAAGAAGCGAAGGCGATGGATGTCCTGGTGAAAGAGTATCGGGCGTCGGGCTATCGGCCGAAGAGCCTCGCCGACACCGCGTCCGATTCCAAGCTGGACGTCAAGCTCCTCGAGCGGGTACAGCGCGTCCTCCTCAAGGACGGCAGGTTGGTTCAAATTGCCGAAGGCATGATCTTCCACCACGACGTCCTCCACGGGCTCAAAGAGGAGGTCCGAACCTACAAGGCGACCCGTGGTCGCATCGACGTAGGGGCCTTCAAAGAGCTATTCGGCGTCACGAGAAAACACGCGATTCCCCTTCTCGAATGGCTCGATCGGGAACGCGTCACCAAGCGGACGGGAAACGAGCGCGTCATTCTCTGAGGCCGGTGCGGTAGAATACGACCGCGCGTTCACTCTGACGATTCACGGGGGTCGCGATGAGCAAAGCGTTCACAAAGGAATCCGGTAACGGTGCATTCGACGAGATCCTGCCGGAGCCAAAGGATTTGCTTCCCGAGGGTGCGAAGAACTATGTGACGCCCGAAGGAGCGGTGGCGCTTCGCAACGAGCTCGAGCGCCTCGAAGACGAAGTGCGTCCCCGCCTCGTCGAGAAAGGTGAAAAGCCCGAAGCCGTCGACCGGCGAATCCAGTTCTTCCGGGACCGCGTCGCCAACATGGTGGTCGTCGATCCCAAGACCCAGGACCAGGAGAGCGTTCGTTTCGCGGCGACGGTCACGGTGGCCGACGAGGATGGCAACGAGAAGACTTATCGAATCGTCGGCGTCGATGAGAGCGATCCCAAACAGGGCAAGATCAGCTGGATTTCTCCCATCGCCAAGGCACTCAATTCCGCACGCGTGGGAGACGTCGTTCGCGTCGAGCTCCCCGATGGCGATACCGAGCTGGAGGTGCTCGCCATCGAGTACTGTTGATCTGGACCCCCGAAGGTTTCGCTTCAGGGATGGCGTACGCTCAAGACCCGAAAGCCGATGAGGGCCGCCTTGAGGATGTAAATCAACCGGTTGTTCGACTTTGCATCGGCGGGCCAGAAGAAGAAGCCCGGAAGCGTGAGGAGCTCGAGTGAGTTCTCGGCGACGCCCTCGAAGAACTCGTTGTCTTCGAAGCGCACCCGAACTCGCAGCCCCGGCCGATCGGGATCGTGCCGCAGCGACTTTTCCTCCAGGTATTCCCGGTTTCCGGTGAAATCACGGACGAAGAAGACGCCCTTGAGCTTGTGGAGATCCACGGAGACGGGCTCCCCCCGGGCGTCGGACATCTTCAGGATCCCCCGCGTCAGGAGTTGTCCCCGCTCGAGATAGCCGGGAACGAGCTGCCCGTCCTTCAGTCGAGCGATGACCGGCGGCCGCCCCGACAGCAACTCCTTGATGGTCTCCATGGTTCGGCGGCGGCAAACATAACTCAGCCGCATTCGGATTCAAAGAGCATGGTAGGATGGCGGCGTCGTGCCGGACCGAACGATCGGTATTATCCTCGGTGGCGGCAGAGGCAAGCGCTTGTTGCCGCTGACCCAGGAGCGCTCCAAACCGGCCGTGCCGTTCGGTGGGAAATATCGACTCGTCGACGTATCCATCAGTAACTGCCTCAACGGTGGAATCCGACGAATCTTCGTGCTCACCCAATTCAACTCCGCCTCGCTCAACAACCACATCGGCCGGACCTACCGATTCGACTCCTTCGGCAGGAGCTTCGTCGACATCTTGGCCGCGGAGCAGACGCCCGAGCGTCGGGATTGGTACCAGGGCACCGCCGACGCCGTCCGACGCAACCTGCGGCACATCATGAACCGGCCGGGCGCGGAGAGGGTTCTCGTTCTGGGCGGCGACCAGCTCTACCGCATGAACTTCCGCGAGCTCCTCGCGCACCACAAGAATGTGAAAGCGGAGGTCACCGTCGCGGTGACGCCCGTGCCTCGACATCAGACCCACCGCTACGGCGTTCTGCGGCTCGATCGCGAAACCTTCGAGGTGGCCCGCTTCGTCGAAAAACCGGCTGGCGACGCCCTCGAGGATCTCGCCACCGGCGACGAGTTCCTCGCCTCGATGGGCATCTACGTGTTCGATTGCCCGGTTCTCGAGGAGACTTTGTCCGAGTCGGACGCGAACGACTTCGGCCATGACATCCTCCCCGCGCTCGTGGGGAAAAAGCGGCTCTGCGGCTATTTGTTCCGAGGCTATTTCGAGGACGTGGGGACGATTCGCACGTTCTACGAAGCCAATCTCGCGCTGACCCAACCCCTCCCCGAGTTCAATTTCTACGAGCCGCTGGCGCCGATCTACACCCATCCAAGGTTTCTCCCGGGGAGCAAAATCGATGATTGCCGCATCAAGCGCTCGCTCGTCACCGAGGGCGTGATACTGAATCAATGCGACATCGACCACTCGGTCGTGGGCATTCGCTCCCGAGTGCAGCGCGGTGCGCGGTTGACGGACATGGTCCTGATGGGGGCGGACTACTATCAGCTGCCGTTCGAGATAGAGGCCGACCTGGGTCGAGGAATCCCTCCGATTGGTGTCGGGGAGGGGGCGGTCATCGAGCGCGCGATCGTGGACAAGAACGCCCGCATCGGACGCGGAGTGCACATCACTCCCAAGGACGGACATTCCGACGAATCGGGCGGCAACTATGTCATCCGGGACGGGATCGTCGTGATTCCCAAGGATGCGGTCCTGCCCGACGGGGTGCATATCTAGCGGGGTGGGTTCCGGTTTCGGTTCTCGTCTAATAGAGGTGAGGAGCTTGCCTGAGGAGAACCATGAAAGCCTTGGCCCGACCGGACCGACCTCGCGAGAAGCTCCTCGAGAGCGGACCGGCAAGCCTGGGAGCCAACGAGCTTCTGGCTCTGGTTCTCGGCTCGGGAACGAGAAGCTCTTCCGCCCTGGAGCTCGCCAACCAGGTCTTGGCTCATGCGGGGGGTCTCGATGGATTGGCAGGGCTCGAGCCGTGCGATCTCGTCGGAGTCCGCGGACTGAAGGATGCCCGGGCGGCGCGAATCGTCGCCGCCCTGGAGCTCGGCAGGCGAGCGACGAGCCCACCCTCCTGGCCTCGTCCTCGTTTTCGCCTTCCCGGCGAGGCAGCCCGCTACCTGATTCCCCGATTCGGGACGAAGCCTCTCGAGGAGTTCGGCATCCTCGTCCTCGACACTCGCAACGGCCTCAAAAGGCTCCACATGGTCTCTTCGGGAAGCCTCAATGGCTCGCTCGTTCACCCTAGGGAAGTCTTTCGCGAGGCCGCCGTTTCCCGGGCGGCAGCAATCATCGCTTTCCACAATCACCCTTCGGGAGATCCCGCACCCTCGCGCGAGGATCACGATCTCACGCGCCGGCTCCGCCAGGCGGGCAAGATCCTCGGCATCGAGCTGCTCGATCACGTGGTAGTCGCCGCCGGTCGTTACTGGAGCTTCAAAGAGCATGGAGAGATCTGACTCACCAGTCCTCTCGCTGACCGGCCGGCTCGTTTGCGAAACGTCCGCTTTGAAGCGACACTGCAGCGTTTACGACGATGAGCGACCGCATTCTCTACATCGATGCTGCCGCCGGCGCCAGCGGTGACATGATTCTGGGTGCTCTCGTCGATCTCGGCGTTTCCTTGAATGCCCTCAAAAAGGAGCTCGGAAAACTGGGTTCCGATTTTCGGCTGGTGCGCTCCACCGCCCGCCGTGGAGGCATTCGCGGCACGCGCATCCGTGTCGCTACACCGGGAGACCGAGGTCATCGTCACTGGGCGGACTTCGAGAGGCTCGTTCGCCGAAGCCGTCTCGACAGCGGTGTCAAGGAGCGTACGCTCGCCCTCATCCGGCGATTGTTCGAAGCCGAGGCAGAGGTCCATGGCAAACCCGTCGAGAAGATCCACTTGCACGAGCTCGGCTCTCTCGACACGCTCGTCGATATCGCCGGGGCCGTTCTGGGGGTGGCCTTGCTCGACGTCGACCACGTGGCCGCGTCTCCGGTCAATGTCGGAAGCGGGTTCGTGGACACCGAGCATGGACGCATGACCGTGCCGGCGCCGGCAACGGGGCTCCTGCTCGAGGGCGCGCCCGTGTTCTCCGAAGGAGACGGGTTCGAGCGCACGACGCCGACGGGGGCGCTCCTGGTGACGGGGCTCGCCAACTCTTTCGGGCCTCTTCCACTGATGACGCTCCTTCGAACCGGTTACGGGCTGGGGCGCCAAGACCCTCGGGGAGGACGAGCCAATGCGCTGCGGCTGGTGCTGGGCAAGGGCAGTTCCGGTCGCATCGAACGCACGCTCGTGATCGAAGCGACCGTCGACGACATGACCCCGGTGCAGACCGGCTATCTCGCCGAGAGGCTCTCGGCCGCCGGTGCTCTCGACGTCTTCCTGACGCCCGTGCAGATGAAGAAGGGCCGGCCGGGGGTGAACGTCACCATCCTGTCGGCTCCCGGTTCGCGAGATGCCATGAGCGAGGTGTTGTTCACCGAGAGCACGACGCTCGGGGTGCGAGCCC
>DASPGQ010000792.1 GCA_035620555.1 Vicinamibacteria bacterium | reverse complement strand
GTTTCGTCAGTCGACGACTCGGATTCGCCCTCGAACCGGTCACGCCTCAGGTGGATCCTTCTGATCCCAGCCCCTAGCAGGCTGACAAAAACTACAGTCCAGCCTGCAGAGCCGTGGCGGCACGATCGATTACGGGTCCCGCCACGGCATTGAGCACTCTAGAGAGGTTGACTACGGCCCCCGGCCCACGTAGATTGGAAGGTAGATACTCGAGACAATCAGATACGAGCCCGCGTTGGGATCGCGAGGAGGATCTCCTTCTCCGGTGTTGCGCCTGCCCGACGCGTAGCGGTGCTTACGGATGGATCTACCTACGCTCCGACATTTCGATGAAAAAGACATGCAGCGGATTGTCTGCTGGGTCTCCTTTCCGCCGAGAACGTTTCAAGAGTCGACGCTCTCGACCAACGAGAGCGTCCTCGTGGATCTCTTGCGTGAGCGGACCGGTCAGAGACTCACCACGTCGGACGTGCTCAGCGTTTCACCTCTCGGCGACGCCGAGACCTTGAAGACGCTCGCCTCTCTGATCGGCGCCGGCGTCGTGGAGCTGCGTGATCCCGATGAGAGCCTGGGTCCCGGGTGGAACGAGGAGGGAGCCACGAGCCCGGTTCCTCTCGACGTTCCATCTCACGGCGGTGCTTTCCCCGCGAAGCTCGCTCGTTTCGAGGTCGAGCGGGTCCTCGGTCGCGGGTCCATGGGCGCGGTGCTCTTCGCTCGCGATCCCGCCATCGGCAGAGTCGTGGCGATCAAGCTGATCCAGTCCGCCGCGCATCTGACGCCATTACAGCGAGAGCGATACCACGAACGCTTCTATCGCGAGGCGAGTGCCGCCGGTCGGCTCCATCACCCGGGTATCACCGCCGTCTACGACGTGGGGCACATGGAAGACGGCACGCCGTTCATCGTGATGGAGTACGTCCGCGGAAGGACGCTCCGGGAGGTTCTGCACAGCGAAGAGCTCGGGATCGAGCAAACCCTTCAGATCGCGCGCGACGTCCTCGACGCCCTCAGCTATGCGCACTCCCAGGGCATCGTTCACCGCGACATCAAACCGAGCAATATCATCATCACGCCCGATTTCCACGCCAAGATCATGGATTTCGGAATCGCCCACGTCCTCGGCTCGGAGCTGACCTCGGAAGACGACATCCTCGGCAGCCCCTCCTACATGGCGCCCGAGCAGCTTTCCAAGGGGGCCATCGATCAGCGAACCGATCTGTTCTCTCTCGCCGTGGTTCTCTACCGGATTTTGACGGGGAAGTTGCCGTTCATGGGAGATTCCTTCGCGGCGATCGCCCAATCGGTGCTGAGCGAGGATCCGGCTCCGCCGCACGTGGTGGCTCCGGCGGTCCCTCTCGGTCTTTCCCGTGTGGTCGCGCGATGTATGGCGAAAGACCCGGCACAACGGTATCCGAGCGCGAATGCGGTCCAGCAGGCGCTGACGACGTTCGAGATCGTCGGCGACCTGGAGGATGGCGCCGAACCGTCTGGTGCGGCCCCGTCACGCAATCGCTGGCTCGCCGTTTCCCTCGCCCTTCTGATCGGGGCGGTCCTCGTCTTTCGACTCACGATGACCGTCCACGCGCCGGTGCCACCAGACGAGACTCGACCGGCCCCAGCGGTCGCGGGGGGCGCCGAGATCGAAGGCCCACAACCGGAAGCGCCTTTTCCGGCTCTCGATCCATCACCTTCCCCTTCGCCGCCTGCGCCTTCGAAGCCCATTGCGGTCGCGCCCGCGGAGGCCTCGACAAGAACGACCGTCCCGCGGCGGCCGCCCGTGCCGCCGCCCGAGGTCATTCCTCAACCGGAAC
Organism: Vicinamibacteria bacterium; assembly: GCA_035620555.1. NCBI lineage: Bacteria > Pseudomonadati > Acidobacteriota > Vicinamibacteria > Vicinamibacteria bacterium. Next base: position 334 of record DASPGQ010000792.1, on the reverse strand, counting down.
GTCCGACTCCCGCACCGGCCCCCGAGATCTCTCCGGAACCGCCTGCCCGCGCGACTGGTGATCCGAGGCTGGCAGATCTCTTCTACAAGGCAAGACTGGCTCTCGATCGCGGCGATATCGTTGAGAGCCGGACTCTCCTGGAGCAGCTTCTCTCCCGCGACCCGACCTTCGCCGGCGCGGCCGATCTCCATCGGCTCGTCACCGACCAGATTTGGGAGAGAACCCTTCCCTTGATCGCCCGGGCGAGACACAACCATCGGCTCGGCGGTTGCATCGGGGAGCTGAGCTTGACCGCTCTCGGCGTGCGCTTCGTCTCCTCGGAGCATTCGTGGGC
>DASPGQ010000791.1 GCA_035620555.1 Vicinamibacteria bacterium | reverse complement strand
AGGAGTTGATACCCGGGTTTGGCTGAACCAGATCGGCATTCGAGATGTGGTGAAGCCGAAACTCGAAGGAGTAGAGAAGAGACTTGCCGTCGGGTACACGGACACCGATCCCGATCTGCGGGGTGAAATTGACTCGAGACGTGTCCCGAGGTATCTCTTCGCTCGAGTACAAGAAGCCCGCCCCGAGCGTGGCGAACGGCCGGAATCGAGACGTAACCTCGAAGAAATACTGTCCGAGAAGCGTGAACGACAATCCGTAGCTCGTACTGTCCTGGAACACGAGGAACAGCGGAAGGATCTCTAGGTCGACGCCCAGTCGGCCGCGAAGAAGACCGGGCCCTCCGGCACCGGTGAGTACCCTGCCCAAATGGGCTCCCATGGCGAGGAGCTCGGCGTCGGGTACGCCATCGAACACGTCGAGGGCCGCCCCGAAGCTGCCTACGATCCCGAACTGGATGTCGCTTTTCTCGAGGTCCGTTCCCGGGCTTTCCTCGGGTGACTCCTGCGCCGGGCTCGAAACCGCCAAGGTGAGCGCGAGAATGGGTAAGAGAGTCACGCGAAGAGCCTCCGAGATCGATGTCGGATCGCAGGAATCCCGGCGAGTCAGAAGAAGTAGGTGGCGGCGAAGAAGAACATTCGGGTGCGTTTCTCCGTAGTCTGGGGCAGCCATTGGCGAAACTCGACGCGTGCGGCGAGGTTGTACAAGAAGTAGAGGTCGAATCCTCCGCCGAAATGTCCCGTGGGCTCGTACTCCTTGGTGTCGAGGATGACTTCTTCGGTCCGGTCGAGTATCTGGTTCGTCACTGGGTCGAACGTGAAGAAGATGTCGGTGCGTTTCTCGTCGCGCCGCACCACGCCTCCTCCAGCGAGGAGGAAAGCGTGAAAAGGCTGCCTCCGTCCGAGGTGAAAAACGAACGATCCGTCCAGATGGTACCGGTTCGTCTCGAACCGGAACGCGGGAATGCCCTGGACCTGGTCGATCGGCTCGCCGTTCTCGTTGAACTCGCGGTTGGACCGAGCGAAGCTGAAGCCCCCTTCCAAGCTCAAATTGTCGCTGAATCGGAGTCCGAAAAAGCCGCCTACGGTGGCCGTGCGCCCATGATCGACCTCGGGGTTCTCGAGGACCGCGAACCCCGCTCCTCCTCCCAACTTGAACTTATGGGCCTGCGCGCGAGCAGGGACGGGGGCGAAAGCGAATACGGAGAGCATCAACGCTAGTGCGAGAACGTGCGCGAGGCGGAAGATCACAGTCAAGCCTTTCCCGTTGAGCCGTAGGCCCAAAACGAATTTGGTGGCAGCCACCGGATTCGAAGGATTCTAGCCTCGAAGCCGAGGCGATTTCCAAAAGGGGAGCCGCGGACGAGCGGCCGACGCTCCCCTCCCGGAGTGAAGGACTCAAAAGTGCTCAGTGCCGTGGCGGGACCCGTGATCGATCGGGCCGCCACGGCTCGGGCTGCTTACGGCGCGGCAAGCGCGCCGGGCTCGCTCCGCTCGCGTAGGGTGGGTTGAGTTTTTCATGACCCTGCCAGCGAAGAATGATTCAACGGTAGTTGATGCCGATCTCCCGTTCGAGTGATCTTGCCCGAGACTTCGGCGTGGAGTGGCTCCCGAAGAAGAAGTTGAGGGCCTCGGGGCGATCGCCGTATTTGCGAGCGAAACGCAGCCACAGGGACGGTGCTTTCTCGACATCGTACCCGGCCTCTCGCGAGTATCTCAGGCCGACTCGATCGGCTTGGTCCTCGTGCTCGCGACTGTAGTGGTTCACGAAGGTGAGCGCTCCGAGCCCCACGGCGGTCGTGGCGATTCCGCTCGCGCCGCGGCCGCCCCTCTCCGAGAAAGCGAGCCCTCCAGCAACAGCGAGCTGGGTCCAGAGACTTCTCTTGTACTGTTTGCGCGAATGCTCGTGCGTCGCATGAACGAGCTCGTGTCCCAGAATGATCGCCAATTCGTCGTCGTCCATGTCCTCGAGCAAGCCTCGAAACACGTAAATCGAGCCGTTGGGCGCGGCCATGGCGTTCCACTCGTCGTTATCCACGACGTAGACACGAAAATCTCGTCGATCCCGGTAGGGAGGAACGAGTCGTTCGGTGATGCGACGCACCCGAGCGACGTCTGCGCCCGAGTCGCGCAGGCGCCCGAGGTTCACGCGTCCACCGTTGCCCTCATCGAAAACACGGCCGTGCCGCCGCCAGCGACGCTCGGTTTCGTCGAACGCCTCCTGCAGCTGGCTTTCGAACAAGGCGACACCGTTGGGCTTGGCTTCGATCTGGCTCGCCAAGACCGAGCCGTCGGCGAGCCGTCTTCCTTTGACCTTGACCTCGTAGCCGAGGGGGATGGACTGAAAGCTCCGTGCCGCACCCTCGCCGCTGAATCGCGTCTCCGGGCCGACCCGGACTCTTTGACCTTCGACGATAAGGGTATCGTCTCGACGCCACTCGGCGTAGCCGTCGAGCTTCGTCTCGCTACCGGCGAAAGCCGTCGATGCGAAAAGTGAGAAAGCCAGCAACTTTCGCATGATGTCCTCCTCGCGTCTCGTAGCTCAATGCCGCGGCGGGACCCGTGGTCAATCCGCCTTCTCCTAAGGCCGCCACGGCTCGGGCTGCTCTAGCCTTTCACGGCATCTGTAGCAAAGGCCGTGCCGACCCCTTGTATGTTGTTAACAAAGGACTTAGGGGGAGGAACGGACTACGGCCCTGTCCTCGACAGGGGGCAATGGTCGAGGCTTTCAGGTTCCTTTCCAACGATTTGGATGGCAGACCGCGTCACCGACGGCTACTCGGAGAGGCGCAGCGGCGAGGCGCGCCAGTCGCAAGCTCGGGAACGACGCTTCGAGTTGCACGAGGGAGGACCTGCCGCTAAGATGACCGATTACGATAGGAGTCATCGCCAGGAAGGAGTGAAGCATGAGGGTTCTGGCGTTTGCTGCCACGACGGTCGGTTTGCTTGCGGGAGCGGCCGTCGCTCAGGATACTGACGACCCCGAGAAACGTATCATCCGCTACATCAAGGAGAACTTGAAGCCGGGCGAAAGATTGATCGTTTCCCAGCTCTACAACGAAGTGTTCACTGCTCCCGAAGAGCGCGCCGTTCTGGACAAGCTGAACCGCGCGTTTTTCCGAGTGCCTCTCTTCGTGATCGAGTTCGAGCAGCGCGAAGGGCGCCTTCCTACTCTAGATGACATAAGCGGACAGTTCGACTTCTATGGACCGGAGGAAGCAGATGTGGTTCTGTCGATAATGGAAACGGATCCTCGCGTTCCCAGATTCATCGAGCGCGATCCTGAGACCCGCGAGCTCACCAGGATCGACATCGAGAAAGTCAAGGCCGATGAGAGATTCAACCAGGCGGTGGAGCGCACCTTGACGGGGTGGGAGGGCAAGGAGATGCCCGACTTTACCGGTGTCGGCTTCGATGGGACGGAAACGAGGCTGTCCGATCTCGAGGGCAAGGCAGTTCTGGTCTACGTTTGGTTCACTGATTGCCCGCCATGCGTGAAGATCGGGCCCGAGCTCGTTGCGCTTCAGGAGCGATACTCCGGCCGCGGGTTCACCGTGGTGGGTCTCAACGCCGATCAGGTGCTCAAGCTGACGTATGATGACGCCTACCGCGCGGAGTACGCGGCCAAGGTTGGTGTGAACTATCCCAATTTGCATCTTACCGAGGAAGTGCGGGCGTCGCTGGGAAACGTCAACATATTCCCGACTCTGTTTCTCGTATCACCTGCGGGAACGATTGCCGGACATTTTGTGAATTTCCAGTCCCGGGAAGTGCTCGGACCGGCGATCGAGAGCGTCCTGCCCTCGGCGTCGAACTGAGGACAGCATCGGCTGTTCCCAGTCATCTCCGAGCTGTGGTTTCCAGAGTTCGTTCGAGGGAGCGCTTCGAACCGTCAAAACAAGGAGTAAGTCGAAAATGAAGAAGAAAGCGATTCGATTTGGGGCCGGAGCCGGCATGCTCGTCATGACCATGCCCATTCTGCTCGCGCACGGAAACAAACCAGGCAGCTCGAGCGCCTCGATTGGTGGAGGCGAAGTCAAGGTCGAGTTCGTCGGACCCTCCGCGAATGGACGCGATGTCCTGAGCCTCCTCCCTCCGGGGGGCTACTGGCGGATGGGCGCGGACAAGGCCACCACGCTCACGACGGACGTCGACCTGAAGGTCGGCGACGCCACCGTCCCCAAGGGCACTTACACTCTCGTGGCCCATTTCTCCGAGGGCAAGGAGTGGTCGTTGGTCGTGGCCGACGGGGTCGGCAGTGGGTCCAAGCCGACGAAAATCGTCGCCCAGGTTCCCGGTACACTGAGCAAGACCGACGCTGTGGTCGAGAACATGATTATCAAGCTCGAGGCGAATGGAAGCGCCGGAAAACTCGTGCTCGAGTGGGGTACCGCGCGTCTCACCGCCGAGTTCTCCGCGGCCTGAGTTCCCGTCGATAAAGGACTATCGCGCCCCGCGCCTGCCGGGTTCGGGGCGCGTCGTCCTCTTCCGAGGGAAATGAAAACAATCCCGATCGTTCTCCTCGGGTTCGGTAACGTTGCCCAATCACTTCTCCAGCTCCTCGAGAAAAATGACAGGTACGAGGGGGAAGGCGTTGTTGTCGAAGTTCGGGCGATCTTCGACCGTGGCGGCGGAATCGTCGTCGGTTCGCGAAAAGCGGGCACCCTCGTGGACATCAAGCGACGTGAAGGAAGCGTCACCCGCGTTCCTGGTGTGGATCGCCTGAGCGTCGAGGAGGCGCTGGACTCGGCGGGTGCGGGCTCGATCCTGGTGGATACCAGTGTCACCGATGCGTCGACCGGTGAGCCTGGACTGACTCCGGCCCGGCTCGCCCTGGCGAGAGGCATCTCCGTCGTCTTTGCCAGCAAGGGTCCTCTCGTGGTGGCCCAAAGCGAGCTCGTGGCGCGCGCACGAGAGAAAGGTGTTCGTCTCGGTGCTTCCGCCGCCGTGGGAATTCCTCTTCCAAGCATCGAGGTGGGGGTTTACGGCTGTCGCGGCGCCCGGGTCCACCGGTTTCGCGGAATCTTGAACGACACGACGAATCAGATCCTGCGCGACCTCGAAGCGGGGATCACGCTCGAGTCATCGATCGAACGGGCGCGCATCGCCGGAACGATCGAGGAGGATCCAAGACTCGACCTTGAGGGGTGGGATGCCGCCTACAAATTGCTCATTCTTGCGCGCGCTCTGTGGGAGCCGGGCCTGTCGCTATCCGACGCCCATACTTCCGGCGTCGAGATCGTGGATGCCGAGCGTCTCGAAGAGGCTCGCCGGCAACGTCAGCGTCTGCGCCTCGTCGCGTCGGGTGAAAGAGACGGGGCGGGGGGCGTGTTACTCGAGACCAGCGTGCAAGCCTTGGACCAGGACGATCCTTTTTACCATCTCGGACCGGGGCACAAGGCGGTCGTTCTCGAAACCGACGTCATGGGTAGTCTAACCGTGAGCAGCACCCGGGGCGGACCGCTGGCAACCGCGGCCTGTGTGGTGAAGGATGTGCTCAACATCGCTTCGAGGCCCTCGCCGTTCTAACGGATTCAAAAGAGCCGGCCCTGGGGCGCTGACTCCTCCTCCGCGACTCTTGCGAGCACGGGATATCGGGTGACGAGAGACGGAGGCGCGCTGACTTTCCGCCCTTCCAGTCGAGAACGAATCTGAAGCGCGTTCACGACCGCCTGGCCCCGAAAATGATTGTTGGTGATCACGTAGGTCTCGGACGCGCTGTCGCTGACCTCTGAGATCTTCTCCAGCCACGGGTCGAGCTCTTCTTCCGAGTACAGGTAGTCGTAGCGCGCATCTCTACCCGCACCCTCGCGAAACCAGTCTTGATAGTTTCTCCCATGAAGCCGGACGTAACCCACGGCTCCCGTGGTCTTGTCGGACGGGGCAAGAGACCGACCGATCAACGGCTGGTCGATGTTGCAGAATCCGACTCCGCGATGGGAGAGCTCGTCGTAGAAATCCGGGTCGTTCCAGGAGGCGTGGCGGACTTCGACGACAAGCGGGTAGTCGCTCAAGCGGTCGAGCAACCGCGCGAGATATGACTTCGACTCGTCTTCGTTCTTGAACGACCAGGGGAACTGGAGTAGAAGCGCACCGAGCACGCCGGCGTCGGCGAGAGGCGCGAGGGCCTCTCGAACTGCCCGTTCGTCCGCCTCCATCGCCGTCCGTTCGTGGGTAAATCCCTTGTAGAGTTTCAGGGTGAAGCGGAAGTCTTCGTTCTTCCGGGCTCGGCGCGCCCAAGACGAGGTCGTGCGAGGCGTTGGAATCCTGTAGAAAGGGGAGTTGACCTCCAGGGTGTCGAAGAAACGAACCAGGTAGGCGAGACCGTCGAAGTTCGCCTGCTTGGGGAAGACGATGCCCTCCCAGTCGGGGTACGACCAGCCCGCCACGCCGACCCTCGTCCGCCGGTGGCTCAGGTTTGGGACAGGCCCAGCTTGTCCAGCCACGCGTTCGCTTTTTCCCGCGAGCGTGCCATGCGGTAATCGCGCCAGGCGTCGCGTGCCGCGCGGTTTCTCTCCACGAAATCGACGAACTTGGTTCCGTCGTGGTCGTTGGGCACGAGCGATTCGAGCTCCTGCTTCAGCTCTCCATCGGCCATGGACTCGACGAAAGCGTCTTGCTCCTCGAGAGATTCCTCCAGAGACGGTTTGGGAACCTGCACGAAACGACCGCGGGTATCCGCTTCGAGCTGCCACACCAGCTCTTGCGTCTCGGGGTCGTCGTGGTCCTCGAGCACGTTGAATACTTGCCCCGAGTCCATATCCAGATAGTAGCTCCGTTCGACCGAATCGTCGCTAAATGCGACAAACAGCGCGTCGACGTCGACGTTCACGATGGTCCTACCTCCTCACTGCCCAGAGTGACGTCAGAAGTTCTTCCGCCGAGGAAGCGATTTCGTCGATGGGGACGGGCTCGCTTTGCGGAAACATCGGCACGGGGCGGCATCCTTCGTGATTGCTTTGTTCTTGTGGGATGGTCACGTCCTTGGATTGTGCCGGTCTGGAGTGCTCTCAAGAAATGCGGATGGTATGTATCGAGTCGGCTCTTATTGTAATCGACCGAGAAACCGGCGGCAAGCGGCTCGCCCCGGGTCGCTGCTCGGGGAGGTTGGTCTTTGGCCGAGTCGAAGCCTCCGTCCAGTCGACAAGTCCGGTGCAGCTATGTCGACTTCGGGTATGCGGGAAGCGTTACCCGGGTCGGCTTGTCCACCCGATAGCCGAGGGCATAGTCGGCCTGCATCAACGTGTGGATTTCGCGCGTCCCTTCGTAGATGACCGCGCCTTTCGAGTTCCGCCAAAAACGACCCACAGGATACTCGTCGGAGTATCCGTAAGAGCCGAAGATCTGAATCGCATCGGAGGCAGCGCGCTCGGACGCAACGGTCGAATACCATTTTGCCAGAGACGTCTCCCTGGTGTTGCGCTGACCACGATTCTTGAGATCTCCGGCACGAAGCCAAAGCAAGCGCGAGCAATCGTAATCACGCACCATGTGGGCGATCATCTGCTTTACCAATTGATGTTGGCCGATGGGCACGCCGAATGCGTGCCGCTCGCGCGCCCACTTGACGCTCTCATCGAGACAGGCGCGTATCAAACCGGTAGCGCCCGCCGCCACGGTGTAACGACCCTGATCGAGCGCGAACATAGCGATACGGAATCCTTCCCCCTCCTTCCCCAGGAGGTTTTCTTCGGGAACTTCGACGTCGGTCATCTTGAACCAGCCGGTGTTCCCCGCCTTGATACCCCATTTGTGGGTCATCGAGCCGCTCTCGAAACCTCTGAACCCGCGCTCGACGACGAACGCGGAGAGTCCATTGTGATCCCGCGCTTTCTTTTTCGCCTGGTCGGTCCAGGCAATGACGAGAAAGTGGTCGGCGATCTCGGCGAGGGATATCCACTGCTTCTCACCGTTGAGGACGTAACGGTCGCCCTTCTTGATGGCGGTGGCCTGGATGCCTACGGCATCGCTTCCCGCATTGGGCTCGGTGAGGCCATAAGTGGCGATCTTCTCTCCTCGTGCCTGGGGCAGGAGGTAACGGGTCTTCTGCTGCTCGTTACCCCAAGCCAGTAGGCTCAAGCTGTTCAAGCCTACATGGACCGACATGATGACGCGAAGCGACGTGTCGACGTATTCCAGCTCCTCGCAGGCCAATCCCAGCGAGATGTAGTCGAGTCCGGCCCCGCCGTATTGCTCGGGAACGCATATCCCCAGAATGTTGAGCGAGGCCATCTTTTTCAGAATGCTTCGGTCGAAGTGCTTCTTCGAGTCGTTTTCCTGGATGTGGGGTGCCACCTCTTTCCTAGAGAAATCGCGCACCATTTCTTGGACCGAGCGATGGTCCTCGGTCAGCTCGAAATCGATCATGGATGACTCCGTTCCTCGATACTCCAATTTCACGCGAACTGTGACGAAAATACGTCCCAGGAATGAAAGCAAAGGTGCTGAGAGCGACTGCGCAAAGTCGATTGCCGATAACGTGCGGTGCGAAGCTCACGGACGGGCTAGCGGTGTTTCCAGACGGGCGGTCGTCGCTCGCGCAACGCCCTGAGTCCTTCAGCCGCGTCCTCGGTCGCCATGAGCTGGTCGAGGTAGATCGTTTCTAGGTGACGCAAACCGTCCTCCAGGGGAAGATTCGCTGCGTCCGAGATCGCGCGGCGTGCCAGGCGAAGCACGGGAGTCGAGAAGCCCTGGAGGAACTGAATCCATTTCTCGACCTCGAGGTCCAATCTGTCCGAAGCGAAAGAGCGCGTAACCAGGCCGATCGACTCCGCCTCGCGGCCGTCGTAAATCCGGCCGGTCAAGATCAGTTCGAACGTCCGGTGGAGGCCCAGCAACCTCGGATAGATTACCGGAGCGACGGAGGGAAAGAGACCGGCCTTGAGCTCCGGCTGGCCAAGCTTTGCGTTGTCGGCGGCAAAGCAGAAGTCGCAGGCGGCGGCGAGCTCGCAGCCGGCCCCCAGAGCCATACCTTTGACCACGGAAAAGCTCACGGCTCCGAGGTCGACGAGCCGGCGTATCGCCCGGTGAAATGCATCGAGAAGCTGATAAACGCTGTCTTCGGTGTGCTCGGCGATATCGAGTCCGCTCGAAAAGGCCTTTTCGTCTCCCTGGATGACCACGACTTTCGCCGCCTCCTTGAGCTCCAGCTGCTCCAGGGCGTGGATGAGGTCTTCCAAAACCGCCAGGTTGAGCGCGTTAGCCGCTTCGGGACGCTTGAAACGAATCCTTGCGACCCCGTCGTCGAGTAGATACTGGATGTTCTCAATCTTCCGCGGCTCGCGCGCGGCGAGGATCGGGTCGAGGATTTCATCCATAAGTGTCCATGCTAACACACGGCCAAACGGTTTGACACGCGATGCGCCGCGCGACTCCGGTGGGCTTCGAAGTCTCGTTTGTGGTAGAAAAGAAACAGGGCTAGGTTAATGACCGGACAAGAAGTCTACCTCGACTACAACGCGACGACGCCGCTGGCCCCGGAAGTGCTCGACGCGATGCTGCCCTACCTGCGGGAGCGATACGGCAACCCCTCGAGCATTCATTCATTGGGCCGACCCTCACGAGAGGCGGTCGATGCCTCGCGCGACGAAGTGGCGGCGTTCCTGAACGCGAGCCCGAGGGAGGTCGTGTTCACCGCGGGGGGAACCGAGGCCGACAACCTGGCGATTCTCGGTTTTCTCGCGGGACTCGAAGCGGAGGGCGACGAAAGAAGGCACCTGGTCA